>JACWAG010000448.1 GCA_014874425.1 Syntrophaceae bacterium
CGCCTACTATTTACGAGTGCTTCCCTTTCACCCGTATTTATTTAACCCTCTATCCATGAACCTTGTTGCATGGGGCTAATTTCATGTTTATTTCACCGCAACCACTGGGCAATGAGCGTTTAGAATTACATACCTGGCATTGGACCCAAACACGATCTTCCCAACCGGAGAGGTTTTTTTGATTCCAACGAGGATCTCATCGATGTCGTGTTCCTTAGCAAATTCAACGAGGTCTTCCCCGGGGGTAAATCCGCGAACAAGAAGATGAGTTTCTACCGGAATTCCATTATTCGAGAAAAATTGCCTCGTATATTCGAGCGATTCCTGCGCCTGTTCGATCTCCCCTTGGATGGTTTGCGATTCCTTTTTCATCGAGCAAACCACGTAAACAGCGGCGTTAAATGCTTTAGCGTGCTTCATGGCCACATTGAGGGCTTCCTTGGCCTGATTGGAACCGTCATAGCCTACAAGAATTTTCATAAATTACCTCCCCTAGGATCAAAGCCCTAGAGAACAAGATAACGTTTTACAACATCATCGTTGGACCAGATCTCCTCCATACTTCCTCCGTGCACAACAGTCCCTTTCTCTAGTATGTAACCTCGATCACAAACCTCGTTACAAAAGCGCAAATTCTGGTCCGCCAAAAGTATCGTGACACCATGTCCTTTTATCTTCTTGATAGTTTCGAGGAGTGTTCGGACAATCAATGGAGCGAGGCCTTCTGATGGCTCATCGAGTAGAATCAGAGTCGGGTTCATCATTAGGGCTCGGCCCAAACTAAGTATTTTCTTTTCTCCACCCGAAAAACTTGAACCCTTTTGCTTCCGGCGATCCGCCAACAAAGGAAATAAACTCTCAACCCTCTCCTTTGTCCAGTATCCTGAACGCCTTGAGACTCTGACGGCGATTTCCAGGTTCTCTTCGCACGTAAGGTCAGGGAAAATCCTTAAATCATCGGGAATGTAACTTACGCCACGTTTGGCTATGACATTTGGAGGTAGTTTACAGATTTCCTCACCTTCGAAACGGATCGATCCATTTGTGGGAGGATTTAAACCCATTATGGAACGTAGGGTAGTGGTCTTTCCCATGCCGTTCCTTCCCAGTAGAGCCACTGTCTCGCCCTGTTTCACTTCAAAGGATATGTTTTGAAGCACATGAGCCGTACCGTAGTGGACATCGATCTGATCTACCCGCAACACCATTACGCAACCTCTTCCCCAAGATAGACCTCTCGCACTTGAGGATTCATCTTGATTTGCTCCGGTGAACCATCTCCTATTATTTTCCCCTTATGCAAAGCGATAACGCGATCCGACAATGAAAAAACTATATCCATGTCATGCTCAACAATCACAAAGGTAACCTCGCCGGTTTGTGAAAGCTGGCGGATGGTTTCCAGGATTCTAGATCTCTCCACTGGGTTCATGCCTGCCGTGGGTTCATCAAGGAAGAGGAGTCGAGGTTTGGCGGCAAGAGCTATGGCCACCTCCAGAAGTCGTAGGTCCCCATGCGAAAGCGATCGCGCTACCATGTACGCCTTATCCAGAAGCCCGACTTGTGTCAGGACCATTTCCACGTGTTCTCCAACTTCTTTCAGGCGAGCTATTGACTTAATCATATCTTTGGATCTTCCCTTGAGTGCAAGGACAGGGATAGCCAGATTTTCAAACAACGTAAGATTCCCAAACACATTGACGACCTGAAATGAACGACCCAATCCCTGTTTGACACGCCGATGAATTGGCTCGTTAGTAACTTCCCGTCCCTGAAACCAAATTTCTCCTGAATCCGCGGCTAGTAGTCCCGTTAACACATTGATTAGTGTCGATTTGCCTGCGCCATTGGGACCGATAATAGAAGTGATAACTCCTCGATAAAGGGAGAAATTTAGATCCTTGGCCGTGACTACTGTCCCGAATGCCTTGTTCAGCATTCGAACATCTAACAGACTCTCACCCATGTTATCCTTTCCTGATCAGCGCAGCCAAAGGGACCTTGGCACATACTGCGGTAATAGTCCAAAGCTATGACAGTCAGCCGCAGGTTCACCTTTATGCTCGTTTCATGGCCGTGAATATCTCCTAAAAGCTTCTGAAATCGACCCAACGACACCACCGCGGAAGCCAATGATAATTGCCAGCAATAGTACCCCGAACCACAACATCCAGTTATAAGTGAACCGCTGAAGGACTTCTCGGAGCGCAACAAAAATGACACTGCCCACCACAGGTCCTGAAAAGGTCTGCAATCCCCCAATAAGACTTACCAATACAGGCTCAGCCGAATGGGTCCAGTGGGCTGAGAATGGAGCGACATTGCTTTCAAGTAGAGCAGACAGTGATCCAGCAAGCCCAGCAAAAGCCCCTGAGACAGTGAATACTCCAAGACGATACGCTTTTACCGACAGCCCAGAGAATTCAGCCCGAATATGGTTTTCTCGAATTCCGGCCAGTACCAGCCCAAACGGTGATGAGTAGATGCGATTGATTAAGAAAACACTAACCATAAAGAAAAAGAGAACGAAAAAATAGAATTGGTAGTCATTTCTAATGGGAATCTTCACAATACCCAATGAAATGGCTGTGCGTGAAATTCCGTAAAGCCCATCATCACCACCCGTTATGCTTCTAAGGTTCCATATGAGGGCAAATACCATCATCCCGAATGCGAGGGTAAGCATGGCAAAATATATTTCAGTATGCCTAACACAAAAAAAGCCAATGCACAGTGACAGGAGCGCCGCAGCGGCTACACCGATAAGGATTCCTAAAAGCGGATGAGCGCTTATATGTATTGATGTGATAGCTAATCCGTAAGCGCCAGTAGCAAAGAAAGCGGCATGGCCGAACGACAGCAGTCCGGTTCGTCCCAATAGCAAATTGTATCCAAGCGCGAAAATTGAAAGAATCATAATTCGTGTTGCGAGATACAGGACGAAGGGACCACTAACGAAACCGATTCCAACCAAGGCGCCCAGGCAACCTAACATCAGGAAATATTTCCAGTACTGGTTCATCTGTCAGCCTTCTGCGAAAAAACCTTGAGGACGCCATAGTAAAACAGCGGCCATGAGTCCAAACGTGAGGAACATGTCAAGCATGGGCATAAATCTCGTGCCAAAAGAACTGAGGAGGCCCACTATCAAAGACCCAAGGAACGCCCCTTTCAAGCTGCCTAAGCCTCCGATAACCACAACTATAAACGCCGAGATGATGATCGCCTCACCCATCCCTGTAGTCAGTAGCCCAACGTATGGGACCGCTAATGCTCCCCCAACGGCCGAAAGCCACGCTCCAAACATGAACACGCCTGAGTACAGTAGAGGAACGTTGACACCTATGGATAGGGCCATTTCACGGTCAGAGGCAGAAGCTCGGACTATCCTGCCCCACCAGGTCTTCTCCAACAGACCATAGAGACCAAGCGCAACGAGGGGACCAACAGCGATGATAAAAAGATTGTAAACCGGAAATTCACGGCCTGCGATGGAAACTGACCCGGAAAGACCGGGAACGGCGGGCGATCCTATGGATCCGGCTCCCCAGATCATTTTGACAAGATCATCGAAGATCAACACCATCGCAAAGGTGAGCAGTAATTGGTACGGCAGTTCCAGGTGATAAACGAGCCTTAAAAGATATCTCTCCATGACATATCCAACCACACTTACAATCAGTGGGCCCAATAGAAGTCCAAGCCAGAAATTGCCACCCATCGCTTTGAGGACAGCGAAACACAAGTAAGCCCCCAACATATAGAAACTGCCGTGCGCAAAGTTCAAAACTCGAAGGACACCGAAGACCAGGGTTAAACCACTGGCTACCAGCCAAATAAACATACCGGCGGAAATCCCGGCAAGGCAGACATGGACGAGCGATTGCAACATAAGCGTCTACTCCATGACTTAAACATTTTCAATAACTTATCTAGAGGAAGCAAAGTGAGACGCACTGCTAGCCTCACCTTGCCTTTTGATGTCTATTTTGAATCCTTAAATGGCGGATGCGTCCCGGGCCCTTCGAATGGTGGCCGGTTGAAAAATTCTTTTGCTGGAATTACGATCTGTTTGCCCATGATCTTAAAGGGATATTTGGGGTCCGCTTTTGTAAGTCCCCATGGGACCTCATACATCGCTTGGTGATCCTCTTTTCGGAAAACGCGATGACCCGCTGGTGAATCAAGCTCCATACCAGCTAAGGCCTCAACAACTTTGCTTGTTTCCTTGGACCCTACCGCCTCTACCGCTTTCTTGAACGCATACATTGTGGAATAGGCGGTTTCTGAAACATAAGCAGGATAATGATTCCATCGTTTATGGAAGCGGGCGACAAATTCCTTATTCCGGTCATTGTCCGGATAAAGGAAAAAATATCTGCCCGAGATCCAAATATTATCTGGCATCTCAGGACCTAGCCCTTCGAGTACATCCATCGCCGCTCCCACCGGAAACATGACATGCTTGATTTTGTCGAATAGTCCAGCCTGCTTGGCCTGTTTTACCAGGGTAATCAATTCACCTGCCCATACTACCGAGTACAGCCCCTCGGGTTTAGCGTCCATGATCGTGTTTATGTGGGGCCTGAAGTCTGTGGTCCCGAACGGAGCCCATGACTCAGCGGTAAACTTGACCCCCGGTTTTAGCTTTCCGAGAGTGTCTTTAAACATGTTCCATGTAGTGTAGCCATATTCATACTTTGGATTTATGGTAGCCCATGTGTTGACAGGCAAATCTTTAGCCACGAACGCCGCCGCATTCCCGTCTTGATATGTAGGAGTACAGATACGAAAAACCTGCTTGATACCTTTTTTGAAGACTTCATCTTCTGTCAGTTTTTCTGTCGCAGCGTGAGTGACCATCAGCACTCGATCAAGCTCAGCGACTACAGGCGCCATTGCCAAAGCCTGACCTGATGAATCAACTCCAGCTAGAAAATCAGCCCCCCAGCTATCAACAAAATAGCGCGCGTTCTGGATACATGCAGGAGCGGCTAATGTGGAGTCGCGAATCTCGAGTTCCACTTTATTCCCTGCGATACCACCAGCGGCGTTAATCTCCTCAACGCCCATCAACGCTCCCATTTTGTGAAACTCTCCATAGCCAGCCAGTGTGCCGGAGAGTACTGTCAAATAACCAATTTTAATTGGGCCCTTGATGTTTGGCGTCGCGGCCCACATGCCCACTGGCTTCACGATCCCGGACCCCAAAGCCGTTGCGGCTGCGGTTACCAATCCAGCCTTGAGAAAATCCCTACGCGTCGTTCCATGCTGATCCATATTCTTATTCCTTTCTTTTTGGCCAAAATTAGGCCTCTTGAAATTCAGCCTTCCGGCCACCGGCTAAGGACTCTTCGCTAGGATACAC
>JACWAG010000449.1 GCA_014874425.1 Syntrophaceae bacterium
ATGAGGTTTCAAGACAGTTACCATATCAACTATGGATTCGTGAAGGTCATATCTGTTATGGAATGATGTGCGATCATATATCAATCCCATCATGCCCTTCATGGACATGCTGACACCAGATGATCCATGAGACTTCCCGACAGGCACCGATATCAGTGTGTCTGCGTCCAGAGCGTCTGACAGGGCCCTCATCTTTTTAAACTGGGTCCCGCTCTCCACAGATACTTCCCTAAAAAGCCTTTCATTCTTGACAACGTGAGTGCGGGTATTGGGAACATCCTTACAATATTCTGGAATCTTGGATAGTTTCATACAGTCCGTAGGATTGTTCAAAACATTGTCCACTATCAAAATACTCGAAGCGCCGGCTTCGGCGCACATTCTTGCCACTTCCCTGACAACCAAAGGATTTGTGTTCGCTCCGGTTTCAGGCGACCTGGCGAAACTCATGTTTGGTTTAATAACCACTTTCGCTCCGGGCTTGACAAATCTTTTGATCCCGCCCAAGGCTTCGACCGCCTGTCTGGTGATAAGAGCAGCGTCCTTGCCGTTACATATGGACATGTCCGGGTAATCCGCAGCGCCAGCTTTTAAGGGATCTATGAGACCAAACGAGGCGCCGGCCACAGCAACCGACACAACCAAACTGTTTTTTAAAAATTCCCGACGACTTTCATCATGCGACATCATTAACCTCGCGCGTTTTTATAGCGGGCAACAATCAATTAAACCTATCATGGTTTTTGAAATGAACAAAGTCAACGTGTGGGTCAATTTTTTTTGTCTGGGGAGATGGTGTCAGACTTCAGAAAATATGCATTTGCTATTGCAAATTCAACTTCATGGTGATAGGCAGGCTTCCAGATCGGGGCGCTGGGAACGCGATCTGTGTTCTCGCAAGACAAAAAATAGTGTGATCTTCATTTTTAATTGACATGATGCCGACGTGACACTAAAAGTCTTGTCTAAGAAATTTGGCCAACTTATCCGTTTACAGATTTAACTTTGCGTTAAGATTGTTGTAATGTGGCAATATTACGAATGAGCAACTTTTCAAATTACCATTCAAAATTTAATGTGGACATCAGGTCCGCCATGCCCGACCGGGTAGACGACAACCTAATGTGTCTGACTAACCGCCGTTCAAAGACGATGTCACGTCTTATAGAATTTAGCTGTTCGGTCTTGGTCGCCTTTGTAATGCTCTCTTTGGTCTCTTTCCTTACGCTTAGGCCTACCTTGAAGGAGATTCGTGGTGAAGCTAGGGCTCAGTGGGAAGGAATGGTCAATCTTGCCAGAGAGCGAAATGACCAGGTCCAGGGCGTCGTGGAAGTCCTTAAAGGTTTTGGGGTAATCCAAAACAAATGGGGCGAGAAAATTCTCGAGGAGCGCTCTATACTACTGAGAGCCGCTGATCCTGACACAATCATATCGAGTATAAATGAGACTGACCAGCGTTTGGCCAAACTTGGCCAAATCGCTGATTGTTCTGAGGAACTAAAAAATCACTTCAGTTTTGCCAATCAATGGTCCAGGATAGTAGCCACAAATAGAGAGCTAAGGCTGAGACGGATGAACTACAATGAAACCGCCAAGATGTACAACAGCCTACTAACTCCATTTCCTCAAAACATGCTCGCTACTATTTTTGGATTTGTTCCTCTGAACAGATACCCATCCGATTATGTTTCCCGTCGCAAAAACGCCTGACAGAGAAAGTTCGGTCCTCAAATCCCTGGGTCCGTGAATGTGGCGCCAAAGTCCTTTTTAATGCAATCCCGCCGGACTGGGAATCTCTTCTTCGCTTACCTTTCTCACGGAACCCTTGTTGAATATGAAATTTGCCAAAACAAGCTTGTCGCTTTTTGTGGGATGTAGATAGCGAACACTGAAGCCCGGCTTACCTTCAAAATGATAATCCGTGATTGGCAAAATGCCATTTATTCTTAATTGCCACGTTATGATACGTCTTTTCAGTTTGGAGGACCAACTGACCAAATACAACCTGGTATAATCACAGCCAGGGTCTTTTCCGATCGGAGTATAGGCCACAATGTAGTTACTTTTCGCTCCGATATCCGGATCGTCTGTCACATTCACTGTTCTCCACGCGATCATTCTCATGAACGGCACAGTTTTGGCGATATCTTCAGGTGGTGTCAGTTTCATGTTGTGGGTAAATATGTAACCAACCCTCCCATCTTCTATCTTGACTTTGTACCAGACGTCCTTACGAATATCTTCACTCCCTTCCTCAGGGCTTGAAGGTTCATCAGCAGGGGTTACTCCAGAATCACCCGCCTTAGCGCGAACAACCGCTTTGTCGTTGGTAGAACTATTCCCTGTCGTAACGACACGCTCATATACTTCAAGTTTCTTACCGGGAGGAAGGACTTCGATGATTTCATGCTGCCTACCCGGTGTCAACCTGAAATTCGCCTTACTCTTAGTCACGGCTTCGCCTTGGGATGGCATACCTTCTATGGATTTCCGCAACTCTTGAGTTTTGGCGATTATGTCTTCGCCCCCGATCGCTTTTTGTTCAACATAGCCCTCTCTTCCATCCCTTGTCCGGACCTTGTACATTTCACCAACCCTGTCTAATAGGCCGACTGACGTCTCGGCAGGCAGTCTTCTCAAGATTTCAGAGTTAAGGTTGGCCGTTTGGTATAATGATGTAGGTCTTAGTGTAATTCCGTCACGAGGAGAGAACTGAGCCTTTTTCTTAAGTAACTTCGCTTGAACTTTAAGGATGAGTTCTCTTTTAATCGTATCAATCTCTTGGCATCCCGTGGCTAGGGCGAACACAAGTAAAATGAACGTTACAAATGAGAGCTTATAAAATGCTGATTTCTTTTCGTTTGATTTGTGGGGTTCCATCAATCGAGGCCTTCTTTCGGAATGATTCCAAATCTTATATTTCCAAATCGCATAACAATCAATAAAATGCCTTTTAGTTTCTAAAATTGGTTCAATCTTTCATTAGTAGCAACGGCTTAAATCCTCTATCAAATATAGGCGCCACAATCCAATGGAGATTATCACAACCCACGTAAACGCTGATTTTGACGCTTTTGCGTCAATGGTAGCGGCGAAGAAATTGTATCCCGACGCTTTAGTGGTGTTCCCAGGATCACGTGAGAAAAACCTTCGCGATTTCTTCATGGAATCAACTTTATATATCCTATCAATTGAACGCGTTAAAGATCTGGACTTTACCAAGGTTAAAAGACTTATCCTGGTAGATACAAGGCAGAGAAGCAGAATCGGCCGTTTCAGTGAGCTTGTTGATTCGGATCAGGTGGAAGTGCACCTTTACGATCATCACCCCAATTCGGATGATGACATCCATGGAAACGTTGAGGTCATTGAACGGGTAGGTTCCACCGTAACCGTCTTCGTAAACTTGTTTCGCCAGAAAAAAATACAGGTTAACGCGGAGGAAGCTACTGTTCTAGCCTTGGGAATCTATGAAGACACAGGATCTTTCACATTTTCATCAACCACCCCGAAAGATTTGCGCGCGGCAGAGTGGCTTTTACGGCGGGGCGCAAATTTAAATATTGTCGCCAACATGATGACAAGCGATTTGACCAAGGATCAAATCGATATCCTGCATCAATTTATAGAAGGATCCGAGGTCTTCAATTTTGGAAATGTGGAAGCCATAATAGCCACAGCCAACGCTGAAGGCTATGTAGGCGATCTGGCGATCCTGGTCCACAAGTTCAAGGAAATGGAAAATTATGACGTCGTTATCGCAATTGTACTTATGGAAGACAGAATTCACCTAATTGCTCGAAGCAACGTTCAGGAGTTAAACGTTGGAGAAATTGCAGTGGAGTTTGGGGGTGGAGGTCACCCAACAGCGGCAAGCGCTACTATTAGAGATTTGTCTCTTTTTGAAGTCAAGGACAGGGTCTTGAATGCCCTTAGATCCCGGGCCCATCCCAAACACAAGGCTTCCGAAATAATGTCTCGTCCGGTCATTACCATTGCGCCTGAACAGACGATAGAAGAAGCAGCCGAATTGCTTAGCCGCTATCAGATAAGTTCTTTACCGGTCGAACACAACCAGTCCGTAGTCGGGATACTCCACAGATACGCGGTCGATAGAGCAAAACACCACGGACTCCAAGATCATCCTGTCTCCGACTTCATGAATCCCGGAGTTGTGTTCGTGACCCCGGATGAATCCATTGATCAGGTATTGAGGATCACAGTTGACGGCCGTCACAGATTGGTTCCTGTTATCGACGAAGGACAAATGGTGGGAGTGATATCCAGGAGCGACCTTCTAGAACACTTGAAACTTCCAAAGGCTAGTGATTCTTCGAGCCCTGAAGATTTCTCAGGAGGTCGGGAACGCCGTAAAAGTGTAAAAAAACTTCTGGAAGAGAGGACCCCGAGAAGAGTTTTCGATATCCTCAAAAAGGCTGGTCAGGTAGCCGCAAACCTGCATTATGAAGTCTTTTTGGTCGGGGGCGCTGTTCGTGACCTGCTGTTAAGAAATTACAATCTGGACATTGATCTCGTAGTTGAAGGCGACGGTATTTTATTTGCCAGGGCTTTGGCGGATTCTTACCAAAACTGCCGCGTCAGGAGTCACGAGAAATTCGGCACGGCTGTGATGCTGTTCGAAGACGGCTTCAAAATGGACGTAGCGACAGCGCGGTACGAGTATTATGAAAGTCCGGGGGCCCTGCCACAGGTCGAAACAAGTTCAATCAAACGAGATCTGTATAGACGTGATTTCACTATAAACACTTTAGCGGTTTGCTTAAACCCCGTGCATTGGGGGGAATTGATAGATTTTTTTGGTGGAGTGAGGGACATCAAGGAAAGAGTGATCCGCGTTTTGCATAACCTGGCTTTCGTTGAAGACCCAACTCGTATTCTTAGGGCTATACGTTTTGCCAGTCGATTCGGTCTAGCCATTGGCAAGCATACCCTGACATTGATAAAGGGCGCATTAAAAATTCAAATTCTTGAGCGAGTCGAAGGGAAAAGGCTTTTCAACGAATTGCTCCACATTCTTGATGAACGAAACCCGTCTCCAGCCTTGGAACAAATGTCGACTCTTGGAGTACTTAACGCTCTTTGTCCAGGGCTTGTTTTTAATCAGAAAATTTCCACTCTGGTTGACTCCGTGTCTGGAGTGCTCTCGTGGTGGAAGTATCTGTTCCTGGCCCAAAAGATTGAATCCTGGACGGTATACTTCCTAGCTTTAACCGATTCTTTGGATGAGCAATCCCTGATATCGTTTGCGGAGAGACTCTCTGTGCCAGCGCCAAATACCCAACATCTAACCAAGGAACGGCGAGAATTGCGATGGATCCTAAGCCTTTTGGAACGTGAAAAAATTGGCAAACCCAGCGAAATTTACTCTGTTCTTAGCAAACTATCCATGGAATCATTGCTTTTCATGATGGGAAAAGCCGGACACGAAACGACGCGCCGGGCCATATCTGAATTCATAACGAAGTTGAGGCACGTTAGGCCTTTAATGTCTGGAAGAAACCTTAAGGAAATGGGATACGAACCTGGTCCAATATTTAGCGCAATCTTAAACTCTCTCCGCGAGGCCCGGCTCGATGGTTTCGTCAAAAATTTGGATGAAGAAAGGAAGTTTGTGACGACATTTTTCCCTCTGGAGCGCCGGACAGCATCGAAAAATGTTGCAAAAAATTAGACATTTTGGAATCCGGGAATTAATGGTATATGTATTGAACGCGAACTCGGATCGCGCGCTCCCCTTGTGTTTACTCCATCGGTATCAACAGGGTGACAACAAGCTAGATTGCTATTTTTAGCGGTTGAGGGGTAGACAACCGCAAAAGCATAATGGCCTACGGAGAGGCCAAACTATATGTATTTTCCCAGGGAGGAACCAAATGGAAACTCAGACCCCCAAGACAGTCAAAATCTTTGACATCACGATGAGGGACGGGTCACAAAGTAAGGTAGCGACTCGAATTAAACTGGATGACCTACTTAAGATTGCTGGAAAACTTGCCGATACAGGAATTTATGGCGCGGAAACTTGGGGAGGAGCCACGTTCGATGTCTGTGTTCGTTATCTGAGAGAGGACCCTTGGGAAAGGGCGCGTATACTCAAAGCCGCTATGCCGAATGTTAAGAGTATGATGTTGATCCGTGGTCAGAACCTCGTCGCTTATTCAAACTTTCCTGATGATGTGGTTCAAAAGTTTGTGGAAGCCTCAGCCCGCAATGGAATTGACGTGTTCAGAATTTTTGACGCCCTTGACGACGTGAGGAACCACGAGGCCGTCATAAAGGCCGTAAAGTCTGTCGGGAAAATCGCCGAAGGCGCTGTCTGCTACACTATTAGTCCCGTCCACACGATCGACAAATTTGTTAATAAGGCCCGCCAACTCGAAGATAAAGGCGTTGACCAGATATGCATTAAGGACATGGCGGGTCTGATAGATCCTCAAACTGCGTTCGAACTGGTCTCTGGCCTTAAGAAGGCCGTAAATGTTCCCATTCACTTGCACACTCACGACAATTGCGGCCTTGGAATGATGTCGGTGTTGAAAGCCGTTGAAGCCGGTTGCGAAATGATTGACTCCGTTCTGAGCCCCTTCTCCGGCGGGACAGGCCACCCATGCACGGAATCTCTCGTGTTTTCACTCGAACGTTTTGGATACAATACCGGATGCGATTTGAAAAAACTCACTAGAGCCGCTGAAGAGGCAAAAGCCGTTAGAAGCTCATATAGCGAATTTGAGGCGCCTTACAGTGGAGTAGATTGTAAAATGCTGATAACTCAAATTCCCGGTGGCGTCATGTCTAACCTCAGCAGTCAACTCAGACTGCAAAACGCCCTGCATCGGCTGAACGAGATTGTCGATGAGATCCCGAAAGTTAGGGAGGATCTGGGGTTTATTCCACTTGTCACCCCAACTTCACAGATAGTGGTGTCTCAGGCTACCTTCAATGTTCTTTTGGGCAGATACAAGATCATCGCAAACCATACCGCAAACCTGCTAAAAGGCATGTACGGCGAAACCCCTGCTCCGGTTAATAAAGAATTGCAGGACCGTGTCCTCAAGGGATCCAAACCGATTTCCGTAAGACCTGCGGAATTAATTCCTCCAATGTGGCCTGAGCTGGAAAAGAAATTTCCTGGATTGACAGAAGAAGAAATCCTCATACACGCCATTTTTCCACATGAAGCCGCAGGTTATTTTGAGGAAAGGGCGAAGAAATCAGAATAGGTTATGGATGTGAGCAGGATATGCATTTGCTGAGTTGATTTCATGACAAACTTGAAGCCACCCGATGAAGAATTTGAAAATCGTGTCCGGTCCAGTTTTGATCGACAGCAGGTGATGAAAACCATCGGCGCCGAAATGACACATGTCAGCCCAGGCGAGGTTCATATTGATCTACCTTACAGTGAGGTTTTGACACAGCAGCATGGATACCTACATGCGGGAATAGTGACCATCATTGTTGACAGCGCCTGTGGATACGCGGCATATACTCTTATGCCGGTATTTTCCGAGGTGCTCACCGTTGAATTCAAGGTAAATTTTCTGGCGCCTGCCAGAGGAGAAAGGTTCGTCGCTATTGGAAATGTCATCAAGCCGGGAAGAACATTGACAGTGTGCTCTGGCAAAGTGCTAGCCGTCAGCAACGGGAAGGAAAAGCTTATAGCGACTATTCAGGCCACAATGATGGCTGTTACAATCTGAAACCAAGCCGATGGTCCGCTGCCATGTAACCAGTTTGTGAAATTCTTCCGGCTGTAGTATTTTTATGGCCTTTATGTCATGGAACGGTCCGACGACAAAAGGAGTTTGAAATGAAAAGGCTATCGATTACGTTCGTGGGCCTAGTCGCCGGGGCGCTTCTGCTGTTGGGGGCAAACGGCCTTTCAGTAGCTGCGGAAGGAACAACCCCGAGGCCTGTGGCTCAGGTTACGGCGGGCGTAACGGATCAACGCCTCGCTTACCGGGTTTATCACAGACCTTATTGTTACAGGGTAAAACGATGCGTCCGTGTCAATAGGTTTGGCTATTGCAAGCGATGGAAATGGATCAGAGTCTGCCCTGGCTGGCGTATATGATCGCACAAATGTTGTCTTGATGTTGGCCGCACTGAGATAAGGGACCCAAGTTGACGGAGCGCTTCAAGCTTTGACTCTGCCGTCAGCTTTCATAATGAATCAGGGCTGTTATATAGACGGGAACGTTGTTTCCCATCTAAGGAGGATTGTGTTTTGTCAGACCGTCAAAAACAGTCACGAAGTCAGATTGCATCCACCAGCCAAATGAAGAAATTGATGGCGGCCTATTTTCTCGAAATTGATGAAGCTAAGAAAACAGGTAAACAGAAAGTCGCCTGGTGTACGTCAGTGGGGCCTGCCGAGCTTTTGCACTCCATGGGCTTCCTGGTCTACTATCCAGAAAATCACGGGGCGCTTCTGGGAGCGACTCGTATGGCCACTGATGTCATCCCGCTCGCAAACGCCGTCGGTTACTCGCCTGATATCTGTTCGTACTTAACAGCCGACGTCGGAGCTTATCTCAAAGGTGTCACTCCATTAACAAGGGCTTACGGGATACAAAATATCCCCAAAGCGGATATCCTTGTCTACAACACAAACCAGTGCAGGGACGTTCAGGACTGGTTCTCCTTTTACGCCAGAGAATGGGATGTCCCGATTGTCGGGATACATACTCACCGAAACATTCGTGAAGTTGAGAATTTCCACATTGCGGACCTCGTTTCACAGATGAAGTCCATGATACCAACACTCGAACGAGTCTCTGGTAACAGGTTCGATATAGATAGACTTCGAGAGGTCGTGGATTTGTCATTGCAATGCACAAAGCTCTGGCGGCGTGTGCTGGAATGTGGGGCCGCAAAACCGGCGCCACTGACTTTTTTTGACGCGACGATCCACATGGCGCCTGCGGTAATCCTCAGGGGCAAGCCAGAAGCCATCGAATATTATAAGCTTTTGATTGCAGAACTTGAAGATAGAATCAAGACGAAAGAGGGCGCAGTGCCAGGGGAACGTCATCGACTATATTGGGACGGTATGCCTGTTTGGGGCAAGCTCAGAGAACTAAGCGACCAGTTCTATCAATTAAGGACAAATGTAGTAGCATCCACATACTGCAATAGCTGGATATTTGACGCATTTGACCCAAAAGACCCCTTTGAATCCATGGCTCGAGCTTACACCGAATTATTTATTGTGCGTGATGAGTCTTTTAAAGAATGGTACATGGATAAATGGATAGAGAACTTTAGTATTGACGGAGTCATCTTTCACGACGCCAAGACATGTCCGAACAACTCTAACAACAGATACTCCATGCCTCAACGAATGGCGAAGCGACTTGGTCTCCCGACCCTGGTGCTCCACGGTGACCTCAATGATTTGCGTTGTTATTCCGAGGAACAGACGAGAACAAATATTGAGGCGTTCGTGGAACAGTTGGACCAGAAAGATGGCTGATAC
>JACWAG010000450.1 GCA_014874425.1 Syntrophaceae bacterium
GCTTTGCAAGAATGGAGACTTCTTCATGAGCCCTCCATGTAAAAACCAGAGGATGACTGACACCATCTAATTGAACATCAATTGATCGTTGAGGTTGAAGTTTTTCACAAATTTCCCACGCCAATTCCTCACCCGACTTGTTCCAGGCGTCTATTTCAATGTCACAATCAGCATATGCTTCGAGGCGGCTATTGTATAGAGCTGAGACAGAGGTTAGATCACTCCACAATGGCCTCACCGAATCTGTTTCAACGCCCAGGCGACCTAAACATTCATCTAGTGGCGCATTGAGGTGAACAATCTTGCCGGAATCACGCATAATCTTTCGATTAATGGGACTAGTTGGGACTCCGCCTCCAGTGGATACAACCAACGATTTCCCTGAAGCAATCTTCTGGAGCAATTTTGTTTCAGCTTCACGGAAATTATGCTCCCCAAATTCTTCAAAATATTCCCTGACGGACATTCCGCTGTTTCGTGAGATCTCTTCGTCCATATCTACAAAACGTCGTTTCAAAATTCGAGACAGGGTCCGGCCTATCGTAGATTTCCCCGCTCCCATGAAACCAGTTATATATATGTTGTCCATCATTTTACTAATCCTACTGGACGAAGAAAATCTTCGATCACCGGATTTTCTCCTGTCCACAAACGGAAACTCTGTCTAGCCTGCGCGGCCAACATATATAAACCATCAGTAAAGCCAGCTCCGTTATTCTCGGCCAAAGAGGCCCAAAAGTTGGTTTTACGTCCGTAATTTATATCTATGACTAACCGAAGTTTGTCGAACTTAGCCTTGTTGGAAAAGGTTTCCATGAAAGATGGGCCGTCGGCCGCTTCTGACACGCTTGTAGTGTTTACCAGCAGAGTGGCTTTTCGCAGAACTTCCGTAGTATTTTCCAGTGGGATTGCCAAGCCACCCAATTTAGCCGTTAGTTCCAAACCCTTCTTGTATGTTCTGTTAATGACACTAACCTTTTCATAGCCACGTTCTATGAAAGAACGAAGCACTGCTCTTGTGGCGCCGCCCGCCCCCATTATGACCACATCCGAATTATGTTGAGAAACCCTGTATTTGTCGAGTAAGTCTCCGAAACCTCCTACGTCGGTATTGTGGCCTATCAGGGTTGGCCCATCACGGACTATTGTATTGATCGCTCCTATGCCTCTGGCGCAATCCGAAAGCCCATCAAGAAACGGGATTATGGTTTCTTTATGAGGAACAGTAACGTTAACTCCTGAAATATTCAAAGATCTTATTCCCAAAACAGCGTTTTCCAGATCGGCAGGTTCTATTCTGAACGCAACATACTTACAGTTCATGCCATATTCTGAAAAAACTGAATTATGCATAATTGGCGAAAGAGACCTTTCAACTCGCTGGTCTCCTATCACACAGTAAACTTTCATAGAGTCAATTCCCTCAAAGTTTCGAAAAAATCCGGATATGAAATTGAAACGCAAGACATGTCACGGATTGGGACATTCTCATCAGTCAGCCCACGGGCTATGGCTAACGTCATTGCTATTCGGTGGTCGCCAAAGCTTTCCAATCCATCAGTCGCCCTTAATTTGGTTGGACCATAAATTAGGAGATTTGGACCATCAATCTCAAGCTTAGCGCCCAGTTTACCCAATTCTGAAACTAGGGCCGCGACACGGTCGGATTCCTTGATTCTCAGTTCCCCAATTTCCTGAAAAGCTGAAACGCCGTGCGCTTGAGTAGCCAGCAGCGCCAATATGGGAACTTCATCAACTAGCAGAGGTAGTTCTTCAGAGGTCACTTTACAGGGCGAAAGTTTTCCTGAATGACTAGATTTGACACTTCCCCATGGTTCGGGAGAATCCCCCTCAATGTGGATCTCAATTTGCGCGCCCATCTCTTTGAGCTTTTCAAGAAAATTTACTCTGGTCGGATTCAGCAGGATCCCTTCTGCTGTAACTTCACTTCCATCAAGCATCGCTGCTCCGCATAGAAAAAACGCGGCGGAAGATGGGTCTCCGGGAACACTGAAAACTGAGGGGAGTTCCATCACCGATTTTCGAACACACCATGCCCCAGATTCAAAAGAGATGTTAGCCCCGAACATTTCCAGCATGTGTTCAGTGTGGTCTCGACTCTTTACAGGCTCAGTAATCCTCGTCAGGCCTTCAGCCTGAATACCGGCGATCAAAACAGCGCTTTTCAACTGGGCGCTGGCCACTGGCAATCTGTAATCAATACCACACAATTTTGAGCCGTCTATGGTTACAGGTGGTGTTCCATTTGGAGCGCAAGAGATGTTTGCGCCCATACATCGCAGCGGTTTCGCTACCCGTTCCATGGGGCGTTTCATCAGAGAATCATCTCCCCAGAGGATGAATCGGCCCGAAACTCCGGCGAGGATCCCCATCAGTAATCTCATGGTTGTGCCGGAATTGCCGCAATCAACATCCACTGAGTCTGTCAGGATGCGACCATTAGTTGACAGATTCAGGTCCTTTCCTGAGAAAACAGCTCCTCCTCTAAGCGCATTCACGGCATGTACAGACGTCATGCAGTCTTGAGCTGTGGAATAATTGGAAACAACACATTCCCCCTTAGCCAACAGCGACAACAGGGCAATGCGATGGGATATCGATTTGTCACCTGGTGGCTTGAACGTCCCTGAAAGCCTCATGGCTGGTTTTCCTTAACCACATAAATATCGAGAAAGTTTCTGAAGATGTCCATTCCCCGGGCAGTAGCTATTGATTCAGGGTGAAATTGAACTCCTTCGAGTTTGAGTTCCGAACTTCGCAGACCCATGACTTCTCCTTCGGAGGTTTGGGCTGTAACTGTAAGCGGCGGCGCCACAGTCTCCTTACGCACAATCAATGAGTGATATCGGGCGGCTGGAAATGGATTCGGCAAGCCTCTGAACAGCCCTTTAGAATCATGAAATATATCTGTCACTTTGCCGTGAACGGGGCGTAAAGCCCTAGTAATCGTCGCTCCGAAAACCTGGCCTATCGCTTGGTGACCAAGACAGACACCCAGTATGGGAATTTTACCCGCGTACTTCGTAATAGTTGGGCACGTGATCCCGGAGTCTTCAGGCCGACCGGGACCTGGAGATATTATGATCGCTTCGGGACTTATATCGGCAATTTGATCGACGGTAATCTCATCATTACGAACAACTTCAATTTGCTTTCCCAATTTTCCCAGCGCATGGACAACGTTAAACGTGAAAGAATCATAATTGTCGATTACAAGTATCATGACACGTCTCCCATGGCCGCTCGAATAGAAGCTATTCCATGCGCCGCTTTTCTCATTATCTCCTCGTATTCGAAAACGGGGGACGAATCCGCGACAATCCCGGCGCCGGCCTGCAAAACAAATTTGTTTTGATAAAACTGGATCATCCGTATTGCAATACAGGTGTCCATCGTTAAGCCTGGTCCCCAGTAGCCGACGGCTCCTCCGTAGGGCCCCCGTGGCTCGGTTTCAAGGTCATCAATAATTTCCATCGCGCGAATTTTGGGCGCCCCGGAAACCGTGCCTGCGGGAAAACCAGCTATAAACGCGTCCCATGCGTCCAAACCCTCGCGCAAATTCCCTGCAACCTGGGAGACAATGTGCATTACGTGACTATAGCGCTCAACTATCATGTAAGGGTCAACGGTTACAGAGCCATATCGGCAAACACGGCCGGCGTCATTCCTTGCCAAGTCAACCAACATGACATGCTCGGCGCGTTCCTTTTCCGATTCCATGAGTTCCTTTTCAAGCGCTTTATCTTTTATGGGGTCCGCTGAACGGCCCCTTGTGCCCGCTATTGGTCTTATCAATACCTTGCCGTTTATAAGTTTAACTAGTGTTTCGGGAGAAGCCCCCGCAAGTTTCAGGTCTCCAAGCTTCAAAAAAAACATGTAAGGGGATGGGCTGTTCACCCTCATCCATCGATAGACCTCAAATGGGTCGACGTTGATTTCCCCCATGATTTGATCGGAAAGAACAACCTGAAATATATCTCCATCAAGTATGTGTTCCTTTGCTTTCAGAACCGAATTGACAAATCGTTCCTGAGGAGGCCGCACAATGGAGAATTTTTCATTACCAACGCTAGTAGTTAAGTTCCGGGCAAGTTTTGATTCTATTCCGCGTAGTTTATCACTGCAATCTGTATCATTTTCTCCAATGGCGCATATCGTCATTGTCCTGTACAAGTGATCAAAAACCACGAATTGAGAGGGATAGCAGAGGTAAGCAGTTGGCAGATTAACTGGAAGTGGCTTGGGAAGTTTTTCGATCAGTCTTATGGCGTCATAACCAACATAACCGGCTAGCGATCCGACAAGTGGGAGTTTGGGAGGATCGACACACTCCATACTAGCCATCAGTTTGCGCACAGATGTGAAGAAATCGTCTTTAGAGCTTAATGAAATCTCTCCGTATGATTGGAGTTTGGTCCCTTCATCCGAAAGTATGATGGACACCAGAGGGTCCCAAGCTATAATCGAATAACGACCTATACTCTCGACGTCTTCGCTACTTTCGAAGAGAAATGAAACATCTTCGCCTCTACACAGTTTCAAATAACATGAAACAGGCGTCTCCATGTCCGCCAGTAATTCCTTCGATAGGGTTTTGAGCAAAGCCACAATTTGGTTCCTTTCTTCAGAAACAAAAAACCCACCGTCTTCTGACGGTGGGCCTTGTTGTCTATCTACAATGAGTAGTTAAACTGAGCAATCCAGGGCGGACCACACCGTCACAGTTGAATGGCGCCACCAGTAAAACAGGAAACCGGTTTCACGAACACTAGTTAATGAAGATCGCTCAAGCTTACTAACAAATTTTGTAAGGGTTTGTTCCACGGTAACTCGTTGACTCCTTTATATTAAATACCTTAGAACTAATGAGGTGTCAAGATCCAACAGCCCGAGTGTTGGCAACAACTCGAGAGTGCTATTCATTCACTTGCTATCCGAATTTCGGGCTTCGTTTCGCAAACCCATACGGAGGGCGTCAACAATGGAACCTAAAAAAATACTCATCTGTGAAGATTTTTCTAAGAACGCCGAGGCTGCCCGATCCTGGGCGCTGGATTACGCTAAAGCCTTGGGCGCGTCTATCAGGATCATTCATGTTATAGGCACATGGCCTGTTCAGGCCTATCGTCCCAAAATGAAATTTCATGAACAACAGATCATTGAAAAGGTCAGAGAACCGGTTAACGCGGACCTCGAAGAAATTTCAGAAGAATTTAGAGGGCACGGAATTGAGACATCTTATCATACTGGGATCGGCTCCCCCGCTGACGAAATATTAAGTTTTGCAAAAAAAGAATGTGTAGATCTAATCATAATGGGGACTCATGGTTGGTCAGGTTTTAGGTACCGGATTCTTGGCAGCGTTGCGGAAGCGGTTTTACGCCGAGCCAAGTGTTCTGTGCTGGTGGTCAGGATGCCAAGTCATGACGAGGACGATTAGCCAAAACAGATTGTTTTGAATCGGATTGGGGCAAATTATGGTTATTGATTCCAGAGCATTTTCAGGCTCACTGGAGGACCTCTTTTTTGGGGTATTTCAGATCGTTTTAATTGATCTTGTCCTGGCTGGTGACAACGCGGTGGTAATCGCCATGGCGGTAAGATCACTGCCCAGGAAAAAACGTCGGTTCGGGATCATTTTCGGCGCAGGACTTGCCGTAATCCTTCGTGTAGCTCTCACCTTTTTTGCTTCCCAGTTGCTTCAAATCAACTTTGTAAAGCTTGTTGGAGGTTTGCTAATATTTTGGATCGGATGCAAGCTGCTGCTTCAAGACGCAGCGGCTCAGGAAACGGGGCGTCAGGCAACCAGCGTATGGAATGCGATCTGGATAATAACAGTGGCCGACGTCACTATGTCGACCGATAATATCCTGGCTCTTGCAGCGGCGTCTAAGGGCAATCTGCCCCTCTTAATGTTTGGTCTGGCCCTCAGTATTCCCCTTGTCGTTTTTACCAGCGACCTGTTATCACGACTCATGGCTAGGTTTCCGTTTATTATTTATCTGGGAGCGGCCATCTTGGGTAAGGTAGCGGCGGAGATGATCTTCACAGACCCAGCGGTCAGAGAACTCATTCGAATACCGACCGTTGGTCTCTACGCTCTTGAGGTTCTTTTTGCAATTGGCGTGATAGCCGTGGCGAGAATATACTCGAGAATAAGCGGCAAATCTTGGGATGGAGTCGGCTAGACTGTTTATGAAACGTTGCGAGTTCATTGTTTTAAATATTTAACATAGCGGCTTAATCCCAACAGGAGGCGGTTTGGAAAAAAGATACGCCATTCTGGCGTCTGTAATGACAGGAATGATAATGGTCCCAATTGACGCCAGCATGGTTAGCGTAATTCTTCCGACGTTGACTGAAGTATTTCAAACTGACATGTCCACGGCCCAATGGGTCCCGGTGATATACCTTTTAACTGTGAGCAGTTTATTACTTTTTTATGGACGACTTGGCGACGTTATCGGATACAAAAAAGTCTTTCTTTACGGACTTGGTGGATTTGTAATCTCTTCGGGCTTGTGCGGACTCGCGCCCAGCATGTACTGGCTAATCATTTTTCGGGCCGTGCAGGGGTTTACGGCAGGGATGATGATGGCTGTTCCTTTCGCCATTATTACCTCAAGTTTTCCCGCCAACGAGTTGGGTAGGGCCTTAGGAATCTTTGCTATAAGTATTTCAGCGGGTTTAGCCATTGGACCGTCATTGGGCGGTTTCTTGACAAGTCTGTTTGGTTGGCGTTTTACGTTTCTGATCAACATACCCATTGGAGTCATCGCCTTGGTCATAGGATTTAAAGTTATCCCTATCTTCAGGCTAAAACCGGGCAAATTAGATTTTTGGGGCGCTATCGCGGCTTTTATTTTTATGTTTTCGATTATTATGATCATCAACCGGCTTCAGAGCGCTGGAATCAACAAAGTTACTGTCCTGGCTCTTGTAGCCGCTGTGATCAGCGGATCTATGTTCTTCGTCATAGAATCCAGAACATCTGAACCGATGCTAAATTTGGGCCTATTTCAATCAGCTACTTTCTCTTTTGCTTGTCTGAGTTCCTTTTTCAACTTCGTCTCCCAATACGTGATGGTTTTTCTGACTCCATTCTTTTTGCAACGCGTCCTGCATTGCAACCCTGGGGCCGTAGGAAAGGTTATGACAGCCTTCCCCCTGGCGATAATAGTAATTGCCCCTGTAAGTGGCGCTCTCTCGGATAGACCGGGGACGCGATTGCTTTCATGCATTGGGGGTACGGTTAGCTGTATAGCACTTATTTCAATGGGCTTGCTGTCATCTTCCGCCACACCTCTTGATGTGGCTTTAAGGTTGGCCCTATTTGGAATAGGCACTGGTATTTTTCAATCTCCAAACACCAGCGCGGCGATGAGTGTTGTTCCCTGTGCAAACGCCGGAGTAGCGTCATCGATAGTCGCAACTGTACGCAATGTAGGGATGATCGTGGGGATAGCATTGGCGGGCGCAGTTCTTCATATGTTCGTGTCTAACAGCATTCTTGAAAAGCATTCTCTTAATTACCAAGAGGCGCTCCTGTTTCTCTCTGGATTGCGTTACGCCTACATAGCGGCGCTTACGGCCATAACATCTTTTGTCAGGAGCAAACAATCAGGTGACGTTGTGAAGACGATTTAAAATCTCAACCAATATACTCTTTGACC
>JACWAG010000053.1 GCA_014874425.1 Syntrophaceae bacterium
AGCTAACCCGCCAAAGAATATTTTCTTCTACAACTGCCGCACCGGTTTTCACCAGCCAAACAGAGCGCTCTGGATAGCCTTGTTCAAGAAAACTACTTGCCGAGGCGTGAAGTAGGCCCCCCGCATCCTGTGTCCTCTTCTACGATGATCTCTGGCATGTTCTTCTGACCAGAAGAAAACGCTCTTCTTTCAAAAAGCGTCGATGATGTTTGGTTCTTTGAAACGGTGGAAATCAACTTGAGGAACGAAGACCATAGGGTTACAGCCGCTTTCCTGTGAACGATAATTCATATCACTGTCAATTTCGATATGCATGGGCTTTTTGCAATGAGCGCATTCCGAGGTAACGGCGATCGAAACTTTTTCTTTTCTAAGTCGCCCTTGCACGAAGGGCGTCGCGAATGCGTCTACCGCTCAGGCGGCGTACAAATGTTCTCCGCTATCAAAGGTTATTGAATGGGGCGTTTTTTCAACAGTGACCGGATAGGCCCAGACGACTTGCCCTTGATCGTTCCGGCACAGGAAAGTCAGGCGCTTTTCCAAATCCCTCAATATTTCAGTAGTGCGCTCCAAGGGAATAGCCAAATACTGAGCCACCATTTCCGCCGGTATAGGACTTCCAATCCAGGGCATCTCCCTGACTACAAAGTGGTGAACCAACCTATGTTCGGAAGACATGAAACGAGTGGCTTGATTGACCTTATGTTTCGCTTTTTCAATCCGTTTCTCCCAAAGATAGGGAGGAATTCCCACCATAAAACGCCATAGGCCAGTCATTAGTCTGTTATGCACGATGTCACTCCTTTGCTATGTGTCAGGACAGTTTCTTGATCATCATGAATATCCTTCATAATAGCCTGCTGCTTCCTTTGGGGAAAGATCCGCGCTAACCGAGATTATTCAGGGTCAGACCAGTCCTGGCGTGTCGAGACGGTTGTCCGTTGGTAACATCAAAAGCTGATTTGAGAGTCAGGATTAGCTCGAGACTTTCTTCAGCATGGCCAGCGGAACAACGGATGTGCCTCGCAAGGTGGTCACCCGCATGACGTAGTCCTTGCCTGTAGCGACTGGTTCACGGTGTTGTGAATTATGTGGCCTCATTCATGGATCTTTATTCTCTCTATCTGTTCCCGTGTTTCTGGTGAATACCAGATGTCTACAAATTCGAGTACGGACGCTCTTTCTTTCTTGATGATCTCCTTCGCTATGGATTGTCGGAGAAGATGCTTTATGCTTTGAAAGGCTCGGCCTCCGTTGTTCGCAAACTTTTCTGCAACCCGCTTAGCGTCCGAGAGCAGATTTTCCTCGGACGAAACTTGATGAACCAATCCGAGAATGAGCGCTTCTTCAGCCGAATACATGCTGCCGCTGTAGAGGATCGACTCTGCATTTCGGCCCCCTACACATGCCTTGAGCATTTCTACCGAGCCGGCAAAGACTGAGGAGCCGAAAGTTATTTCGGGCAATGAAATCCTTGCCTTTCCTGTTGCCATGATCCTGTAATCACAGGAAGTGGCAATCATGCATCCACCGGCAATCGTGTGACCATTCAATGCAGCGATCACCGGTTTTGGAAACGTAAAAAGTTCCGCATAAAAGTCAGTGAACTTGGCGAGATAGCGCGTAAATTCCTTTTTTGAATGATCTAGAAAACGGGGAATGTCAAAACCAAAGGAGAAGAACTTTCCAGTCCCCGTCAAAATGGCTGCTTTTACACGCAGATCTGAAGACAACTCACGCAAGCAATTTCTCAATTCATCGATCAGAGCTTCCGTTAACGCATTGACCTTTCCACGAGTCAACAAAACTGTGGCAATATCTCCATCCACTGAAACAGATACAAATTTCATAAGATGACCTCCTGTTCCTATCCTGAATTATGCAGCGGTGTTGCCATTTCGAGGGTGTTTGTCTCCATGCCTATGCACTGACATCGTCGTCGGCACGGGCGCACCGGGAGATCGTTACGAGATACCAGTTTCGTTTAGGGGCTTGAGGCGGCCAAGGATTAGGCCGGGAGGAGCCGAATACCCATCACAAAATAGATATGGTGTTCCCGGAACTACGCTGGCCTATGCTCTTGGAGTATATCTTTGGCGATGATCAGCTTTTGTATCTCGCTGGTACCATCAAAGATGCGATAAGCCCGAACATGCCGATAAAGCCGTTCGACGACCATGCCTTTCGCCACGCCTAATCCACCGAATATTTGCAATGCCTGATCAACAACCTCTTGGGCTGCCTCAGTTGCCTGCAACTTGGCAATTGCAGCCTCTCGGGTGATGCGCGATTCTCCAACATCATGCATCCAGGAGGCACGATAGACCAGCAGGGCTGAAGCATCCACCTTTATGGCCATGTCAGCCAATTTCGCCTGGATTAGTTGATGCTCGCAGATCGGCTTCTTAAAGGCCACCCGCTCTGTGCTGCGTGCAATGGCCTCGTCCATGGCGCGCCGAGCAAAACCCAGAGCGGCCGCACCCACAGTGGGGCGGAAGAGTCCAAGCACAGTCATGGCGATTTTAAACCCTTGACCAGGTCCACCCAGGAGCCGATCAGCGGAAACGCGAACGTTGTCAAAATGAAGGGTTCCAACGGTATGAGGTGAGAGGACGGCAACCCGTTTCTCCAACAGAATGCCGGGTAGGCGCCCCTCCACGAGAAAGGCCGAGATGCCAGTCGCATCCGGAACATCGCCGGTCCGTGCAAAAACCACGTAGACATCAGCGAGGCCGGAGTTCGATGTCCAGGTCTTGCGGCCACGGATAACGTAGTGGTCGCCGTCCAACTGCGCTCGCGTTTCAATGGAGGCAGCATCAGACCCTGCGTCTGGTTCGGAAAGCGCAAAGGCAGGAAGCATCTCGCCCCGCAAGTACCTGGGCAAAAGCTCTCTTTTCACCTTTTCAGAACCGAAAAGCGCAACGGGCATGATGGCCAGCCAAGGCTCAGAGAACGCCACGTCTGCAATGGCCGACCTATACCCAAGGATTTCCCGCATGAGGCATATCGTACGTAGATCGAGCTTATCTCCCTTTGCGCCTCCACTTCGAGAGATCGAGTTGTCAAGCCACTGACCAATACCTAACCGCTGGAAGATCTCTCTCGCCGCTTTTCCATCGCCCCCATCATCATCTTCGTACTTCGGGAGTTCGGAGGCTGCCCACTGCCAAAAGTCCCGTACAAATGTGCGATGGAACGTATCAAAGAAGGGCCAGGCAAGGTAATCATTGTTCATGGCTATATCCTTTCGGCAGATTCAAAAGTAGGAACCTCATTCCTGTACCCCGAACGTCGGCCTGTGTCCAGCAAGCATTAGCGAATGCTGCACCACTGCCTGGTTACGTGGCATTTCTGCTCTGACCTAGGTAATTCAATTTCCGGAATCCGATACCATTTCGTTACGATCTTTGTCCGGCGTTGATAACGTCCGTCATGTTTTGGCGAGGGGCGCATAACACGGCTCTCACCTCCTCCAAGAACACCGAAAAATCCCGGGCAACGTGGGTGCCTTCCACAATCTCCATTCCAGGGTATGCTCCTTTTATAGCAGCGACATATTTTTTCTTGAAGGGGGCACAGCGCGGTCATACAGTATGAGAGGTGAATAGTGTCTACCCGGAAAGACGCGAGTGACTTAACTTTCCTCAGTATCTTGTCCGGAGCGCCTAGTGTCGGACAACCGGCACAGTTGATAATGCCTACCAGAGTAAGGTCTTTATCATCTTTGTAGCGCTCGAAGAATCCCTTTCGCTTACGCATGTCTCGCAGGCAGACCACAGACGCGCAATCCAGTTCCTGAGTGCAGTTTGAACATGTAAGAATCCAGATTCTGGACATGCTGTCCTCCTTCCTTTTGATGTTGCAGGCTTCCTGAACAGTGGGTCTACACAGGGGTTAATCTTTGGCGGAATGACAATGAGCGAGATCGGATGGCGCTATTCTCCCGCATCCACTCCCGTAGGTTCAGTAGCGTGCCTTCTTGATCTGCTCGTCGTAGAATTTCACCACTCCCACATTCGTCATCCGGTCGTTTCGCTCCTTCCAACGCTCCTTGAGGCGGTTGTCCATGGGTTCCAGACAGGGGTACTCTGAGCATTGAAAGCAGAAATCTACCACCTTTTCCTTGTGGCACGACTTGACCTTGCAGATTACCGGACACGTGACGGCATCGGATCTACACCCGCCACACGACGCATGGGAAAACTGTTCGAGTATACCTTCGAACGTAGGATAACCCTGAAACAGTGGGTTGTCAGGACTCTTCAGTCGGGCCACGCGGTAGTAATTCCCGAGCATTTCCCTTGGAGTCGCAGAAAGCTCGCTGATCCTGCCATTCTGATGGTCAGCACATCTGCCGCAGTCGAGGCCACAAGGGGAAAGGTGTTTCAATACATCCTCGTAGTCCATTGTTTTCTCCTCCTTCTCAAATGACATAACGGGTTACCGCAATTACAAGACCGGTATGTCGGATTCATCCTCGCCCAACTTTCCTTATCCTAGATCGGCCAGTGAAATCGGACACTGCGACTGGCACACGAAGCAATAATAGTAATTTCCCGTCATGAACGTCTGCCACATCTCTCTCAATTCATAGCCATCGACAATACTCTCGGTCTCCAGTTCTTTCCTTTGAAGGAGTCCCTTCATGAACCTTTGAAAGAACCGGAATCCATATTTGAAGATGACTTCGCCACGGAGCCGTTTGTTGATCGCTCCTACACCTGTGAGCGCCCTGGACGGGCAGGTCTGGACACAACGCATACAGTGGCAGCAGACGTCCTCTTCCAAAGGGGAATCGGGCTCGAGATCGGCGGAGGTCAGTAGTCCCGAAATACGTATGGCTGAACCAAACTCCTTGGTGATGAGGAGCCCGTTTTCGCCATAAGAGCCAAGCCCCGCTCGTACGCCCGCCCGCCGCCAGCATATTTCGCCGCGCATGCCCATCTTCGGCTCCTCCATGTCTATGGGTATGAAAGCCGGTACTGCCACCGAAGCAAACCCCTTTGACTCCAGGAAACGGCTCACCGTATGGGCGGACCTCGCACATTCGTTGTATGTGTGTACGGTATCGAATTGGGCTACCTGGTTGTTGGCTGATTGTATAGCAGCCAAACTATGTCGGGAAGCTACCACGAGCAGATTCCTGGCGGTGGGTAGGATCCGGAAAATAGTTTCTGTGTGCTCCGGCAAGTCCGTCGTTTTCATTATGCCAACCAGTTCAGCGCCGTGCCCCAAGGCCAGGCTCTTGGCCTGTTCACTCAAATCATGGACCACCACGAAAATCCTCCGAAACCCGACTTCTTCAGTCCGAGCCGCTTTGAGAAAGAGCATTGGGATTTCTGAGCACAGAGAGCCCGCTCCTTACGTTTTTAGTTCGTACAATATGAGAATCAGATTCCCGTCTGAGCCTGCGAGCCAATGTAAGTCTCTCTCGTATGAAATTGATGTTACCCTGGTCGATGGTCAGCTCCACTTTGATCACGCGCCTGCTAGCGTCTGTCATGTGAATTATTCGATCATACACATAGTGCGATGCAAATATGACTTGGCACTTTTCCAGTAACATCTGAAGTTCAGGGCCCTGATTCAGTCCAGCCCAGATTTTGATGAGAGTAGAACCTCCGGAAAGAATTGCTTCTCGATAGAAAGTCTCTGTAGACCGTTGGGTAGCGCAAGTGAATCCCACTATGGCACCAGAGGGAAGCTGCATCAGTTCGTTCATTATGCGGATCTCAGGCTTGAGCAACACGGCTACCACTTCCACTGGAGGCGACGGAACGACCTTCTTGAGTTCCTCCATGTGATTAAACCCGCAAACTATCAGATCTATATTGGATAGTTGTCTAGTTGCGTCCTGAGGATCAGACTCTAGATCTTGAATCAACATGTTGGTCGTGTGTACTGAAAGGTCTCTTCGCAACGTAGCTGAAATATCTTCAAGGGCCTCCTGGTTACATTCCACCACTAGAACTCGGCCACCCTCGGTACCTGGAAAGTAGGTAGTTACCCGGTGGAGTACGAAATCGGTGATTTGCTCCGGGCTGAAGCCGGTGTATACGGCTTTTTCAAAAGCTTCGTCCACGATTTTCTTGAGCGAGTCCATTTCGCGTTGTCCTTTTCTCTCCTTGATGAAAGTTCCGGAACCAACAACTGTTTCCAAAATCCCTTCAGTAACCAGTTCGCGATAGGCGGCAAGAACAGTGTTCCGGTTTACGTTCAAGGTCTTGGCCATGTCCCTGGCAGAAAAAAGAGCCTGCCCCGCCGAAAGCTCGCCGGTGTCGACCATGATTCGGATTTGGCGCTTGATTTGATCCTTTATGCCGAGCGGACTTTTTTTATGGAGTACGAGTGTCATAGTGATCTAGTCTACTAGGTCACATTTGGATTGTCAAGTACCATTCCGAGTCCGTCCAGACTAAACCAAGGAAGTCCGATGAGGTCCATTTCCCTTTAGGGGACTTTTGGGTCGCAGGAGACCGTTTTATAGCTAGATCGCCGGTTGCCATGGTGTAGACAACCCGAACGGTCATCAGGCCGTTATGTGAGCCCGCATCCGCAAGAGAGGGAACTGCACATGTCTAAAGAGATTATACCACAAGTTTTTATCGGAATTGACATTTCTAAAGAC
>JACWAG010000451.1 GCA_014874425.1 Syntrophaceae bacterium
ACTCCCCCCAGTGAACTGATACATAATAGCCAACGAAAATCAGAAAAAGAAAAACGACAGACAGTCCAATTAACCACTGTCGTCGTTTCGTTACTTCATAAATGGGAGGTTGTGGGACAACAATCTCTGACTTCAAATCAATCACTTAAAGACATTTTCCAGAATAATGGTTTAGGCGGCTTCGCCTTCCTTTGACTCATTGTTCTTAAGCCAAAACGGCGCCATAAGGCTTTTCATTTTTGCGGTCTTGGCTGCCAGCCACTGATCAGAAGGAAGTTTTCCACCAACAATCCGACTGCGAACTTCCTCAATCATTGGATGTTGAGGAAATTTTTCCTTAAATTCTTCGTAGGCTTGAGCAAATTCTCTGAAAGGTGTTTCCATTTTGATCTCCATCATTTTACCTAATTGGCTTTTCTTATCAATTAAGACAACATTATACACTATAAGTTTCAATATATTGAGATATTAAACTGATATTTGAGTTTAACATAAGCTAAGATACATCGGAACCCTCTGGACGCTTTATAGTCCCTATTTTGTGAAAAGGGAAATATTTAATCGTATATTTTCACCTGCTGTTTTACGATAGCATGACAATTCTATATCTTGTTGATCCCTGATCTCATGATAGATTAAATCCATGGATCGAAATATCTTTTCTTACATGGTGGAGAATCATGAATAAGGACATGCCTTATTGGAACCCCTATCTGGAAACGCTCCCCCGTGAGCGTCTGGAAAGACTTCAACTGAGGAAATTTAAACACATAATGAAATGGGCTTATGACAATTCTCGCTTTCATCGCAATTTGTACGATGAAGCCGGAGTGTGTCCGGAGAACATAGAAAGTTTTAACGATATACGTCTGGTCCCAAAAGTCGAGAAAAGTATGATGAAGACCATTCAGCGGAAGGACCCTTTTCCATATGGAGACGCTCTTTGCGTTCCATTGGATGACGTGACTTGCTTTCGACAGACAAGCGGGACCACGGGTCAACCCGTGTACCAACCTGATACATGGCAGGATTGGGAATGGTGGTCAGAGTGTTGGGCGACTTTCTTGTGGGCGCAGGGCTATCGACCGCATGACAGGGTGTTTCTTCCCTTTGGATACAATGTGTTTGTAGCATTCTGGGCCGGGCATTACGCATCGGAAAAGATCGGGTGCGAAACCATACCAGGTGGAGTTCTCGATACGCGGGCCCGCATCCTAAAGATTCAGGAACTCCGGCCAACAGCGCTTATGGGAACCCCAACCTATATTCTCGGCATGGCGGAAGTGGCTCGGAAACAACTTGACATTGACCCCGTCACGCTGAGCGTGAACAAAATCACGTGCGCCGGTGAACCGGGAGCATTGATCGCTGCGACAAAGAAACGCATAGAAGACGCATGGGGGGCCAAAGTTTATGACCATGCCGGCGCAACCGAGATTGGGGCATGGGGATTCGAGTGCTCTTGTCAGTGCGGAGGCATACATGTAAACGAAGCTATGTTTCTTGCGGAGGTAGAAGACCTTGATACTGGTGAGCCGGTGACTAAACCTGGAGAAAGAGGCAGACTCGTCATCACGGCGTTTGATAGGCTAGCGCAACCTTGTGTTCGCTTTGATTCTAAGGACATTGTTGAAATTTCCGATCAACAATGCGATTGTGGCCGTACCTATAGGATTTTTCGTGGCGGTGTGATAGGACGAGCTGATGATATTACTAAAGTTAAGGGGGTGTTGTTAGCCCCATCTGCTATTGAGGATGTGGTTCACTCCATTGAAGGATTGGGCGACAATTTTGAGGTTGTTGTTGACAAGAAAGGAGATGCGGACCGTATCACACTACGGGTGGAACTGGTCCCTGAATTCCCTAATGAACGCATTAAGGAACTCGAAATGAGACTTTCTACAGAACTTCGTCTGAAAACAAATCTCGGGTACAATCTGGAATTCTATCCAGACAACAGCCTTCCCAGGTTTGAGGTTAAGGCAAAAAGATTTAGAGACTTGAGAAACAAGGAGATATAAGATATGGATCGCTCGGTCCCATTCGAAGAGATGCGAGAAAAAGTACGAGATATTTATGATCTGACTCAACAACTTTATAATAACTCAGGAGATTTTCCCGCTGTCAATCGTAACGCCAAGCGTATCCTGGCTTCTTTAGAAATCTTGAAGATCAATCTGGAGGAGGCCTAAGACCGGCTCTCGATCATAATATCTCAATAAGGTTTCAGTAGGACATTCCGTGGTTTTACGCTCGAGATTTGAGAGTTTTTCTTGTGGAAGGAGAAATTCACATGTCCGACCAAAGTATCCTAAAAGGTAAGCGAATACTTGTAGTTGATGATGAAGTAGACTTACTCGATATCATTGAAGAAGAATTTCCAGATTCAACCGTTAAAACGGCAAGTGATTTTGAAAGTGGCCTCAAACTGATCAACGAAGATGTGTTCGACTTGGTAATATTGGATATTATGGGCGTGAACGGTTTCGAATTGCTCAAAGTGTGCGTCAATCGCGAGTTTCCTGCAGCCATGCTCACAGCACAGGCTATAAACATCGAGAGTATTAACAAGGCCATAAGAGAAGGCGCAGTATCCTTTTTGCCGAAAGCAGAATTGGAAAGGTTGCCCGAGACTGTGGCTGAAATTCTTGAAGCAACACAACAAGGGAAAACTCACTGGGATAAATTGTTCGACCGTCTCGGCTCATTTTTCAAGGAAAAACTTGGAGTAAGTTGGAAAGATCTTGAGACCCCCACGTTTCCCGGATTCTATTGAGTATTTGAAATTTGGCCAGTGTCGCCTTTTCTCATCGCAGACTATAGGCTCCGGGGAACAGTCGAAACCTGCGACTCCTTTGACCATGCGAGTTCAAATAATTCCCGTGTTCCTTCGAGGCCTTTTAATTTCACTTGAAGTTCACGGACTATTTTTACCTGATCGCCAAGAACTGAGTAGGTTTGGTTAGACATGAGAATCACACCCTTCTCGGCAATTGATTCTATTCTCTTGGCGGTGTTGACGGCGGACCCAACAACCCCATATTTGCCCCTCTTCTCTGATCCTATATTCCCTACAACTACCGGACCGGTGTGTATCCCAATTCCCATACTCAATTCCGGAAGCCCTTCGGCGCGATTCTCTTGCGAAACGGTTACGAGCGCTAGTTGCATTCTCATGGCAGCATCTACCGCATCCAAAGCATGGGCAGTCACATTAGAATCCGCCCCGTCGAAGAAGGCCAAAATCCCATCACCGTAAAAATCGATTACTACTCCCCTGCTATTTTCAATGGTTTCTGTCATACGTGACAAATACTTGTTAAGCAATCTCACTACCTCCGTCGGCTTGAGCTTTTCAGCCATCGACGTAAACCCTCGGAGGTCCGCCATCAGGATCGTGACTGTTTTTTCCTGTCCACCTAAATTGAGGTTTTCCGCATTCTTCAGGAGTTCTGCGGCGATCGAACCCCCGACATATCTACCGAATAACCGTTGTATTAAGTCGCGCTGTCTCAATCCTTCTATCATTTTGTTTACTCGTCTTTGCAATTGGCCAATTTCATCAGACCTATTTGCCATGACCTTACTGGAGTAGTTCCCCTCTTCCACTTGTTTAGCGGATTCGGATAGTTCCTCGATGGATCGGACGATAGGACGCGTGACAAGCCCAATGAGTAAAAGAACTACCATTAACGAAGCTATATTGGCCATCAGAAAGATTGTGCGGAAATGGAGCATTGGCTGGCAAATCTCGCAGCCATCCTCGTAAAGCACAAGATACCACTGTGTGTTGGGAATCTGCCTGAACCCCGCCACTAAGTCTGGCGGACGACCTTCACCGAATATAGTTCCTCCGGTTCGACCACTTTTAATTTCGTTTAGAACTTTGAGAATGACGGGGTTGCCAAAATCTTCTAAACGTCCATTAACCCAATTAGGATCGGACGACGCCAGACAGAGTCCGTTTGATGTTACAAGTAAAGATGTCGCGGCTCCCCAAACTTTGAGTTTGAAGATTTCGGCGAGGGCCGGAGCAAACCGAATTGCAATGTCTATTTCAACATAGCCACCATTATCCGGCTTAAGGTGTCTGCTTATTACTTCGAAAAAGTTGCGTTCAGTGTTAATCCTGTAATCCAGACCGCCTCTCTTGACTGGTTTATTGGATCCATTCTCAAACGTCCGTATGTCTAAGAATCTCACTCCTGGTGTAGACTTTAGCAATTGAAATAGAAAAGTTTGCAATACCGCTTTTTGAGGAGCGGTCTCAGCTTGCTGAATCGCTTTTAGGAGTGCTAATTGCTGCCCCACGCCACAGCCTATCCGATCCGCCGCATATTCAAGTTTCGCGTTGGCGCCCTGAATCCACTGCTCTATCAGGTTCTCCCTACTGTATACAAAGGCCCATAGAAAAGTCATGAGATTTATTAGCGCCGCCGGAAGCAACAGAAACACCAATAATCTGTTTTTAAGATTCAGTCGCATATCACTCTCCAGTAACTAATTACCTGAAATTGTTCCAAGGTTCAGCAGACGCAAATTTTCTTTTTGATTCGTTCATTGCAAGTACCAAACCATTATTTAGAATTGAAGCAGCCAACAAATTTGCGCCAATTTGTGCCAAAACGGACTTGCTAGCAGAGTGTATGGACAGGGACCGCTTAACTCTTCGTACTGAAATCGTGCTTTATCCTCAGTTTAGACATCTTTTTCCAGAGCGCTTGCCGACTGATCCCCAGCAGTCTCGCCGCCTCAATTTTCTTGCCTCGCGACCGCCTTAATGCATTCATGACCAATTCCCGTTCTCCCTGGACCTCTCTTACGTGTTTTTCACAAGGTCCCCTCGTATTGCCGGCAATTGTTTCGGGCAGGTTTGACGTCTCAATACAATTGGTTTTGCATACGACGAAGGCATAATCGAAAGCATTTATTACCTCTCGAATATTACCGGGCCAATGGTAATTCATGAGCATCTCCATTGCTTCCTCGCTTATACGTTTAATATCCTTACCTGTTTTTAGTCGGTTTTCTTCAAGCAGGTGTTCGGCCAGCAAAGGCAAATCTTCCAACCTCTCCCTGAGTGGAGGGAGTCGAATAGGAATGACGTTTAGACGATAAAACAGGTCCTCTCTGAACTGATTCTTGCCAATCCTTTCCGGTAGGTCCCTGTGGGTGGCCGAGATTATCCGAGTGTCGACTCTGATTGGCACGCTGTCTCCAACCCGTTCAAATTCCTTTTCCTGAAGAACTCTTAGAATCTTCACCTGCATCGACGGAGGAATATCGCCTATCTCGTCGAGAAAGATGTCCCCTTTGTGGGCCAGCTCGAAGCGCCCTTTTCTCGTCTTGTCCGCTCCTGTGTATGCTCCCTTCACGTGTCCGAAAAGCTCACTCTCCAGAAGCGTTTCGCTAAGTGCGGCACAGTTGACTTTGACAAATGGTCCGTGCTTGCGCCTCCCAAGGTTATGGATAGCTGCGGCTACGAGTTCTTTGCCTGTGCCACTCTCTCCATAGATGATAATCGGGGCGTCAGACCAAGCCGCATCGGTGATCAAGTCAAAGACGCTTTGCATTGCTCGGCATTTCCCTATAATGCCCTGGAAACTGTCCTTGCTCTTCAGAATGGAACTGAGCGAGGCGATACGCTGGTCACGTTCAACGATTTCGCTCATATCCATGAGCGTCTCTACAGCGCCGGTCACACTGCCGTCACTGGCAACAAGCGCTGACGCATTCTTCATTATCGGCAAGATGGTTCCATCCTTTCTACTCATGTTGCATCTGCGCCTCTCTAACCGTTTCGCATCGAACAGATCACATGAAAAACCCGTGGAAGGGCGGCAGCTTGCGGAACAGTTATCACAGTTGAGGATCGTGCAAGGACTTCCGATCAGTTCCTCCCTCGTGTAACCGGTCATCAATTCTGTTGCCCTGTTCACGGAGACGATCATCCCATCTGCGTCTACCACCATTAGGCCGTCCATCATGGTTTCAACAACGGTTCTCCAGAAGTTCAACATTTCTTCGCGATTCATAGTTACAGCCTCCATCAGCGGAACAAGGAACGTCAACCTATGGTTAACTATCTAGTTTACATATGTCAACCAGAAAGTCTCCGCCGTTGACGTTGATCGCATTGGAAAGGTTACTGTGAATCTGTGAGACAGGGCGAAGCTGAAGCATTGCTGAGCATATTCATTATGGCAGCCGCTTTAGAGGAAGCCAATTTCCAGAATTTGGCACGCCTCTTGCTTAGGCCATGAAGAATATGGGAGCCAGTTGGCAGGAGAGCATTATGAACAGTCGAAACTTGGAAGGGCTGAGAGTGGTCAAAGTCATCGATGCACGCTGGGCCCCATGCCCTGGCCCGCTATTGGAAGCCAAGGAGGAAATCGGTCACTTGAAAACAGGAGATGTAATTGAAATCCAAACCGTCGATCCTGGAGCTCCCGGCGACATTTCAGCTTGGGCCGGCAACGTCGGGCATCAGTTCCTTGGATTACTTCATTCGGATGGATACGACAGAATCTTCGTTAGAAAGAAGACAGGGTGAAAAGAGAAACAGTCATTTCGCCTCGGCTAGCAGCGTCGAGGCAGATAAAAGGAGGATCTGATGATAGGAACTGCTGTAAAACCGGAAGCAGAGATTCTGGAAGCGTTAGGCAAATACCACAAGATTAGCGTTGCCGGTTGCAACGGATGTGCGAAGGTATGCAAGACGGGTGGCGAAGCTGAGGTTGCTTCGATGGCTGAACAATTGCGCAAGCACGGAAAAGAAATCGTCCTTGAGGTCACTCCGGAGCGTACGTGTTACATCCATCACACTTTGGCTTCTTTTGAAGGATAAGGAGAAGCAACTTAAGGAAAGCGAAGCAATTGTCGTCCTGGGCTGTGGGGGGGCCTTGCAGGTCGTGCGGCAGGCGACGGAAGAACTGGGATTGACCATCCCGGTGAAAATTGCACTTGACTCGGTTGGGCACATGGACACCGTCATAGCGGGAACCCTCGCTCGTGAACAGTGTCAGGAGTGCGGTGAGTGCGTACTGAACGAAACGGGAGGTATCTGTCCGGTCACCAAATGTGCGAAAAGTCTCCTGAACGGTCCTTGCGGCGGAGCGGAGAATGGCAAATGTGAGGTGGATCGCGATCGCGACTGCGCATGGATACTGATTTACAACCGCTTAGCCGCGCTAGGCGAACTGGACTCTATTTCCAGCTACAAAGATCCAAAAGACTACGCGAAATTTAACAAGCCGCGGTCTCTAAGACTGGCCTGATAAAGGGGATAATCATGAAAATAACTGAACTCTTTTCTAACAGAACAACTGTCCTCACCAGTGAAGTTGGACCAGTAAAAGGATGCGTCAGGGATCTTGGGGACGGACGGGTCCCCCAGTGCCTCCAGGAAGCGGACCTGCTGCGAAACCATGTTCATGCGATCAATGTAACTGACAACCAGAGCGCGGTTATGCGTCTGGGATCACTGGCCGCTTCCGTCAAACTGAAGCAAAGTGGGATTGAACCGATCTATCAAATAACATGCCGGGATAGGAACCGCATAGCGCTTCAGTCTGAACTCCTCAACGCCTGTTCCCTTGGCATCGACAATGTGTTGGTCCTTACCGGTGATCATACCACTCTGGGTGATCATCGTTCCGCCAAGCCGGTCTTCGATCTAGATTCGGTTCAACTCCTTAAAATCGCGACGCAGATGAAAAATGGTCACGACATGACTGGACACGAACTTGCGCAAGCCACTGACTTTGCTTTGGGCGCAGTCGTCAATCCGAATTTTGACCCGATTGATCTCCAAATGATCAAAATGGCGAAGAAGATAGAAGCTGGAGCACAGTTCTTTCAGACACAAACGGTTTATGATCCTGGGCTCTTTGAGCGGTTCATTCGGAAAACCGAAGGCTTCGGGACGCCTATCCAACTGGGAATTGTCCTGATCAAATCTACGAAAATGGCGCAGTTCATGAACAAGAACGTTGCTGGGATCACGGTTCCCGATGGCTGGGTCAAGAGGCTTGAGAGCGCCAAGACAGGAGGCGCTAAAGATCTCTGTATCGAAATGACCTCCGAACTGCTCAAAGAAGTCGCTCCTATGTGCCAGGGAGTGCATTTCATGCCTCTTGGTTGGTCGGATATCGTCCCACAGATCATTA
>JACWAG010000452.1 GCA_014874425.1 Syntrophaceae bacterium
GACAAGGGGCGACCGGCGGAACTCACGGCCTGAACAAGAACAAGCCAAGGGATCATGCCGCTATCACAATAGGCGAAATTCCTGAAATAATGATGAGCGGACATTTCACCGCCATAGACAGCGTCTTCCTGACGCATTCTTTCCTTGATGAAGGCGTGTCCAGCCTTGCTCATGATGGCTACCCCGCCGCTTTCTTCAACCAGTTCCACTGTATTCCAAATGAGTCTCGGGTCGTGAACGATCTTTGCGCCTGGATTCAATTTCAGGAATTCCTGGGCCAGAAACCCTACAATATAATATCCTTCGAGAAACTCGCCTGTTTCATCAAAAAAGAAGCATCTATCAGCGTCTCCATCCCAACCGATCCCAATGTCGGCTTTGTTGCTCAAAACCTTTTCTATGGTGACGCTACGGTTTTCAGGGAGAATAGGGTTGGGAATTCCGTTTGGAAACTGTCCATCCGGTTCGGGAAAAACCATTACAAAGTCCAGAGGGAGCCTTGATTTCAGCATTTCCAATATTGGCCCCGCGCATCCGTTGCCACAGTTCGCGACTACCTTTAGGGGGGATATTCTTGATGTGTCCACGTAGGTCAACAAATGGTCTATATAGGCCTCTTTGACGTCAAGTCCCTCGAACTTTCCTTTTTGTGGGGCTTGATGGTCAAATCGGTCGTTAATGACCATGTCGGCGATGTCCTGGATACCCGAATCCCCGCTGATAGGCTTGGATTGTTCACGTATAAGCTTCATCCCATTGTAATCCATGGGATTATGACTCGCAGTGACCATTATTCCACCATCAAGTTTCATGTGGGATGTGGCGAAATAGACCATCTCAGTGGGACAAAGGCCGATATCCAGAACGTCACAACCATGAGAATTGATTCCTTCTGCAAGGGCCGTTACAAGAGATAGACTGGAGATTCTAACGTCCCTGCCAATACAAATTTTCTTAGGTTTAAGGAGGGTAGCGTAGGCTCGTCCTATCTTGAACGCTATTTCTTCATTAAGCTCATCGGGTATACGTCCCCTGATATCATAAGCCTTAAAGCTGTTTCTAATTGTTGTGGCTCTATCACTCATGGTCCCTCCTTTTAATTGGGACTAAATTTCGAGAGGTTGTCAATTCCATCACGAAGACCAATTGTACTTGAAAACAAAACAGAGTCAGAGTTCAAAAGAATCATAAAATTTGATTCGCAAGGTCAGAGGGAATTTACAACAATCCCTGGTACCCGTGATCCTTGAGCAATTGTTGAAGTTGTTTGATGTCCTGAGCCCGATCCTTTCTGCAGACCAATATGGCGTCCGGGGTATCTACCACAATGATATCCTCCACCCCTACTAGAGCAGTCAGCTTCTGTGGAGAGGAAACCACGCACCCTTTAGCGTTGAGGCTGAGTATTTTACCTTTTACCGCATTCCCTTCTTCGTCAGTGTTCCAAACGTCCTGGAGGGATGTCCAGCTTCCGACATCGTTCCAACCCACGTCAATTGGAATTACCAGGACATTGTCCGCCCGTTCCATGACCCCATAATCAATAGAGATGTCGGGAAGTTCTTCGTAAACTAATTTGAGGGCTTTAGCCTCATCCGGTGTGTTCAGCGCCGGATACAATTTTTCCATCGCCTTAGCGACAACGGGAAGATAGCGTTCAATGGCTTTGATGATACTTGAAGCTTTCCATATGAACATTCCACTATTCCATAAATAGTTCCCAAGCTTCAGATACGATTGGGCGGTTTTAATATCAGGCTTTTCAACAAACCTTTCAACCCGATGCGCTTTTAGCCCATTAAATTCGGTGATCTTGGCGCCCACATGTATGTAACCGTAGCCCGTTTCCGCCCGATCTGGAACGATGCCGAAGGCGAGTAGGTCCTCCGTGTCGAAGGCGAGTTTTGTAGCGGCTTCCAGTACGGATCTGAATTCATCTTCTTTAGTTATTAAATGATCCGCTGGCAGGACTACCATTACAGCGTCAGGATCGTTCTTATCCAGTTTGTAGGCGGCAAGTGCGACACAGGGCGCCGTGTTTCGGCTGACAGGTTCGGCCACAATGGAGCTTTCAGGTATCTCTGGAATTTGTTTAAGAATATTCTCTGCATGGTGAGTCCCTGTAACGACCATCATCCTGTCGAAAGGAGTGACAGGGGCTATTCTGTCTACGGTGGCTCGAATCATGGTTTTCTCACCAACAATGTTCAGGAGCTGTTTGGGCCTGTGCCGGCGACTCTGAGGCCAGAAACGAACACCACTACCCCCTGCCATGATGACTGAATAAAGATTCATTTTGGGCTCCCTCCAGTTATACAACAAGAATCATGTGTTCGAGTTTTCATGTCCAAATGCCATCTTGATAGAAACAATCTGAAGTTTATGTTTTTGCAATCTGTGTTCAGGGGTACACTCCACTTCTCAGAATGGACCCGGTAGGAATTCTATAGTGGACACCTGCTTTGGGCTCAATGGATACCATGCCTTCTATACGTACATTCCGTTCAAAATAGACATCTCCTGCGACTGTAAGAGCCTCGGCTTTTAATAGCGAGACGGTTTCCGGGGCTTCAAATCTTTTAGAAAATTCGAGGGGCGAGTCTAGAAAACTGCGGTGAAACCTCACAAGTGGCCTAAACGATAATTCTACAGGTCGCTCAGGGTTCCTGCAAACATTAAATGATGAATCTAGCACGCAAGCGTCGGACTGCAAAACAAAAAGATCTTCCAGCTTCTTGGTGGGAAAAAACCTGTCCCGTCCAACAACAAGGCCTCTTGAATCTTCAAAACTGCTAATTGCCGCGCCCATGGCAGTCTCGAGCTGAACAACAGAATGACCTTTAATTACCTTTTTGTTCTGGATAATCGGAAGGTCAAAACGTCTTGAATCCAACAATTTATTGGTCGTCTCAAGGTCAACCCAAACATTGTTAGTATTGAATACCTTAAAATTTTCAATATCCATGAACAGCGGTTTGTCCTGGTCAGATACTTGAGCGATCTCAACCAGTTCCAGCGCGCCGTTACGAACAACCAGCGTGCCGCCTTTACAGTCTTCCTGAGTTCGTGGGGTAACTTCAAGGAGGAACTGAATTTTCTCTTTTGCCACAAGGCCGAGAATCCATGGAGCGATGGTAGCGGCCAAATTGTCCAGATTTGAAATGAACGCCCATTTGATACCGGAGTCAAGAAGCGTCTTCATCACACCGCTGTCTACAAGACTCTCAAAAACGTCTCCGTGTCCGGGTGGGGCCCAATCTTCGTGGTTACCCAAATCAAGAGGAACAAGATTGTCGGTCAGTAGCCTTGGCACACGGTTCTGGACAAAGTTGACAGCTTCAAACCCGATTTGTGAGAGCAAGTCCAGGGTAGGGCCATTTGTGAAAAAACTGTTCATCAAAGCCAGTGGGATGCAGCATTTGTTTAAACGTCTGAAACATTCAATCTGACGGCAGATGATTTCAAGGTACGAATAGCCGTCCTTAGCTGTAAGGATGCACTTTGGGACGTTTCCACCCATGGTGGTGCTTCTACCGCCGTTGAGCTTGATGACGGCCACGTTCTTTAATAGCCTCAAGCCCTCGAGTGTCAGCCTATTAAGCTCTTCGGGATCATTTGGTGGTTCGAGAAGAAGGTCTGATCTGGGTGTTTGGACCGTCCTGAGGTCTACCGAACCACTAGATGATTTGCCGACCTTCCGGACCTGTTCCAAAAAGTTCTGAATGTAGAAATCGGAAATGTTTCGGGTGCGCATCTTTATACGAATAAGGTCCAGATTCAAATCCGTCGTCATATAATCAACCCCTGAAGAAAGTTCTGTTGAACCAAAAAGTGATTAATGATCAGCGACAAGGTCATAGACCAAAAGAATGGGCGCTCATCGCAAGTCCCGATATATGTGTTCCCGTGCGCCAGATGACCCGCATAAAATAGGGTTGGCCATTAGTCAGACCGTTTGGAGTCATCCGAATTAATTTTCTTGGCCCGTTCAATCAATTTGAGAATATTTTCCAATCTAGTTGGTTGAGGTTGTTCGAACGCAAGTCGAAATTTCTCATCCCCGAGCTTACGCCGAAAAAAGGATTCAACCTCGAAACGGTCACACCAGCATCTTATCGCTCTTGAGCAGGGGAGAGTAATGGCCTCAACGCAACAATAAGAAAAAGTTACAGAACCTCCCAATTTTGGGCATCGTATTTCTTGTTCTTCAAAAGGGTTACTGATCTCGTTCATAGTGAATAATTTTGCTTCGCTTGCGATTAGACAATAAAATAACGAGACGCTGGAATAGATCAAGCGTCCCATTATGAAGTAGAATTAAAAGTTGGGTCTAGGGAATCCCTCTAGCGCTTTTAGAGCGAGTTCAATTTCATCTTGCGGCATTTCGTAGTCAACCAGTTTTCCCTGAAAGAAAGCGTCATATGCTGCGAGGTCCACTAAACCATGACCACTCCAGTTGACCAAGATTACTTTTTCTTTGCCTTCTTCCTTAGCCTTCTTTGCCTCTTGAAAAACCGCCGCCAAGGCGTGGTTTGTTTCAGGAGCGCTAATGAACCCTTCCGTTCTGGCCCATGTGACGCCTGCTTTGAACGTATCGAGTTGATAGACAGCTCGAGGTTCAACGAGACCATCCAAGATCAATTGACTGACTAGAGGGGCCATCCCATGGTAACGAAGGCCTCCGGCGTGAACAGGAGCCGGAATAAATCCGTGTCCCAGTGTGTGCATCGGCAGCAACGGAGTCATTTGCATCGTGTCACCGAAATCGTACAGAAAGGGGCCCCTGGTCATTGTTGGACAGGACATCGGCTCAACAGCGATAATCTGAACCTGTTTCCCGGCAATTTTATCCCGCACAAACGGAAAGGATATTCCCGCGAAATTGCTGCCGCCACCAGCGCAACCGATTACTATATCAGGGTAATCACCAACTTGGGCCAACTGTTTTTGAGCTTCCAGGCCTATGATGGTTTGATGGAGCAAAACGTGATTAAGCACACTGCCTAACGAATAGCGAGTCAATGGACGGCCTTGAGCTTCACTTGTAACAGCGTCCTCCACCGCTTCACTGATGGCAATTCCAAGGCTGCCCGGTGAATTTGGATCCATCGCCAAAATCTTTCGCCCCGCCTCGGTTTCTGTGCTCGGGCTTGGTACGCATGTAGCTCCCCAAGTGTTCATCATGAGACGTCTGTAAGGCTTTTGTTCGTAGCTGATTCTGACCATATAGACTTTGGCTTCCAGCCCAAACTGCGAACAGGCGAAGCTCAAGGCGCTCCCCCATTGACCAGCCCCAGTCTCCGTGGCGATCCTTTTTACACCGAACACCTTATTGTAGTACGCCTGAGGAATGGCGGTATTGGGTTTATGACTCCCAGCAGGGCTAACGCCTTCGTTCTTGTAATATATCTTCACCGGGCAATTCAGGAATTTTTCCAGATTGACTGCCCGATATAGGGGAGTAGGACGCCACAGCAGAAGTTTATCTAATACCTGATCAGGTATTTTTATCCATCTTTCAGTGCTAACTTCTTGTTCTATGAGGTTCATTGGGAAAACAGGAGCAAGATCTTGCGGGCCTACAGGTTGATGCGTTCCAGGATGAAGGGGGGGTTGCATAGGGGTTGGCATGTCCGCAGCGATGTTGTACCACTCACGCGGGATCTCATCTTCGTTCAAGAAAATTTTAACTGGCATTTTTATCTTCCTCCTATGATTTTCCTATTTGATAATAGATCCTGGCACTGCGTCCGAGTCTAACTCACACAAAATAATCTTTCCATCGGGACAACTGGCCGCCATGACCATCGCTTCGCTTACACCGAACCGCATTTTTCGTGGGGCAAGATTGCATACGACCGAAACGGTCCTGCCCACAAGGTCTTCCGGGGAATATGACGATTTGATGCCTGCAAAGACGGTGCGGATTTCTCTGCCGATGTCAACCCGGAGTTTGACCAGCTTATCTGACCCCTCAATGTGCGAGGCGGACAAAATTTTACCGACTCTAAGATCGATTTTAGCGAAATCTTCAATCGATATTTCTTCTTTGAATTCCGGCGCAATCGTTTTTACAATTTGTGGAGCAAGATCATCTTTAGCTTTTTCTATAACGTGTTGCATCGTATTAGGTTCGAGTCTGTCTACAAGTTTTTCGAAAACGTTGATTGGGCGAAGTTCGAGATCAAATTTGGCGTCTGCCCATTGGAGGTCACCCAGACCGAGTATTTGTTCAACCTTGGCGCTGAATGAAGGTAATACCGGTTTTAGGAGTATCGACAATATCTTCGAGCAATTTATTGCAAATGTCAGATCATCACGGGCTTTTTCGGGGTCAGTCTTTATAGCGGACCAAGGTTCATTCTGCTGCACATAGTTGTTGGCTATGTCTGAAATCGCCAGAATGTTCCGAATAACATTTGAGTATTTCAATAACTTGTAGTCATGATAACATTGTTCCACATGTAATGTGACCTGTTTTTTAAGTTCCTCACAGGTCTTGGGAACAACACCGAGCCTGGAATCCAACCTTTTGTTAAGAAAGCTGGCGGACCGGCTAATCAGGTTGGTGATGTTATTGACCAGTTCAGCGTTGGTTCGATTCACGAACTCCTCTAGATTTAAATCGATATCATCGATAGTTGAGCCAAGCTTGGTCATGTAAAAATATCTTAAGAACCACGGGTTGACTTGATCGGCAAATTGTCGCGCTGTTATGAAGGTGCCTCGGCTCTTGGACATCTTACGTGAGTCCACTGTGAGAAATCCGTGTACATGCACAGCCGTGGGCGTTCTATAATCAGCGGCTTTTAGCATCGCCGGCCAGAAAAGAGTATGGAAGTAAGCGATATCCTTACCGATAAAATGGTGAATCTCAATTTCTGATTTTGGGTCGATCCAATAATCTTCGACTGAAACGCCGTCCTTACCGGAACAGTAATGTTCCGTCGCGGCTATGTACCCTATTGGAGCGTCAAGCCACACGTAGAAGAATTTATTTTCCTCACCAGGGATCTTGAAACCAAAGTATGGTCCATCACGAGAGATATCCCAGTCCCTAAGACCCTGATC
>JACWAG010000453.1 GCA_014874425.1 Syntrophaceae bacterium
CAGTTAAAAGAATTAGCGTCTTGTAGGTTCTCATCTCAGCTTCATTACAGGAAGCGTTATACCGGCCGGAAATGCAAACTTCACCCGGAAAGAGTGAGATTGTTGAAAAAAAGAAGCCCGGCGGATTGAGAAAAAGGGTATGGCTCCAAAGAAGGAGGATACGGACTTCCGTCGGGCGATTACATGACTAGCGAACTGAGTTTAGCTTATGGTTGGAAACCTGTCAAGCAATAAATGCTAAAATTTCCAACACCTATAGTTTCCCTACGATCTGTAAAAATCAAGAATTTTGATACAAAAAGATCTCGTGACCCTATCATCTAGATTATAGTCATTATACAATTAGTTACTGGTAATTTATGAAATGATTTGATAAATGTTGATGATGACATTTTATTTCCTGAAGGCAGGCCAAAGTTGAAAGAAGATCCGATAATCCTCAAAACTACGCGAGAAATTGAGACACTCCGGGAAGCAAATAGAATTGTCGCCAACATTTTGCAGAAACTCGGCGAAGTCGTGACTCCAGGTATAACAACAGGCGAACTGGACAAGATAGCTTCCGCCATGATCAGAAACGCAGGGGCAAAACCCGCTTTTAAAGGATACCGCATGAGCAATAGGAGACCTTATCCCGCATGTATTTGCTCTTCGGTTAACGAGCAGGTAGTTCATGGTATTCCAGGGTCTAGGGTCCTCCGTGAAGGCGACATAGTTGGCGTGGATGTGGGTGTTGTTTTTAAGGGATTCGTAGGCGACGCCGCCCGAACATACCCGGTGGGGGAAATTTCTGAAGAGGCAAAACGCCTTCTCACCGCAACTGAAGAGTCCCTTTACAAGGGTATTGAACAGGCAAGGGTCGGAAACCGGCTACAACAAATCTCAGCAGCGGTTCAAAAGCACGTAGAGTCCTATGGCTTTGCAGTAGTTAGGGATTTTGTAGGGCATGGAGTCGGCCGCAAAATGCATGAACCACCGCAGATCCCCAATTATACTGGAGTGGGTGGAAATCCGCGTCTAGAGGCGGGCATGACTCTCGCTCTAGAACCTATGGTCAACCAAGGATCTTGGCGCGTGAAGCTTCTCGATGACGAATGGACGGCTGTGACGGCTGATGGCAAACTGTCGGCCCACTTTGAACACTCGATAGCGATAACCGAAGATGGTCCTTACATATTGTCCATGCTCTAAACACCAGGATAATTTATTCCTAATGTCTTTAGTGAACAAAGAATAATGGTTCCCATTTCGTCAATAACTCAGCAGATATCTGAGATTTCGTGGTCAAACTTGTTGGTTTGGACAAATTGAAAGATTACAAATCCATATTTGCTGGTAAAAGAATTACGGTTATGGGATTAGGCCTACTTGGCCGTGGGCTCAACGATACTCTGTTTCTCGTCGAGTGCGGCGCCGAAGTTACTGTTACGGACCTAAAGAGTTTAGAACAGCTCGCCCCATCCCTTGAGAAGCTCAGGGACTTACCGGTCAGGATTAAAGTAGCCGGACATGATCCCGTTGATTTTGTGGAAACAGACATGGTCCTTCGGAACGCCGACGTTCCACAGTCTTCACCATTTCTCAAACTGGCCAGGGACCACGGGATTCCAATTGAGATGGATGAAAGCCTCTTTTGTAAATATTTCAAAGGTACTGTCATAGGAATTACTGGTACCCGGGGAAAAACTACTACAACGGAGATGGCTTTCAGGGTGTTGCAACGGGTGAAACCTGGAGTATTCCTCGCTGGAAACATAATGGGAGTTGCAACCCTGCCTCTGTTGGAAAAGGTGAATGATTGGGATACGGTCGTCATGGAATTGTCAAGTTGGCAATTACAGGGTTTCCATGAGGCCCAAATTTCTCCTCATGCGTCTATCTTCACCAATATTTATCCAGATCACTTAAATCGGTATCCGGGCATGGAAGAATATATATGGGATAAAAAGGCCATTTACATGTATCAAAAGGGCGCTGATTTTTGTCTTTTCAACGGGGATCAGGACGCCACAAGACGCCTGTATAAAGAAGCTCCGGCTGGAAGAGATTTCTTCTCATGTGCGGATGTGCCGGTCGACCTGAATCTCAAGATTCCAGGGGACCATAATATTTCAAATGTCGCTTCTGTATGGCGGCTATCAGCCAAACTTGGAGTCGAAAACAGTATAATTAGAGACGTTTTAGAAAACTTTGAAGGGGTTGAACACAGGCTTGAGCATGTAGGCTCAAAAGATGGGATTCAGTTCATCAATGATTCGACCAGCACCACTCCTGTCGCTGGGATCATGGCCCTCAAATCTATTCATGCCGAAAGGATCTTTCTGATAGCAGGGGGAGCGGACAAGAAGCTTGATTTAAGGCCATTTGCTGAAGCAGCTTCCAGAAGGGCCCATAAGATAGCCCTACTGGAAGGGACCGCAACATCAACGCTCTGCTCGGACTTGGCATTTTATGGCGCTCACAACAAAATTGTCGGTGTTTTTGACAATCTAAAAAAGGCTGTGTTGTGTCTTTATGACCAAGCGTTAGCCGGTGACGCCATTCTTCTTTCGCCGGGTTGCGCTTCATTTGGTCTTTTCAACAACGAGTTTCACAGGGGAGACTGTTTCAAGGCCATCGTGGTGGAAATTCTTTCATCATAGAACTCCCACCGCAATCAGTCTCGTCTATGAATTTACTCGACAAAGAAACCCTTTTCCGCACAGTTTGAGCTAGTTCTTTTAAAGTTATCTATTTCAGGGTCGAAGCGCTTGATTCGATGCTGCACTTCGAGAAGTCTATTGGTTGCTTGCAGTTTTTACAGGTATGCGGTCGATCAAATTCATCTGAAAAGATTTCCTTTTCAGTTCCACAACTGGGGCATTTGCAGGTGAATGAAGTCAGATTCTTGTTTGCTTCTAAGCCGGGGCAATGCATTGGCGTGCTCATTTAGACCTCCCTAGACGACATTTGTGTGAGCGGAAGCTCGTTCAATATATATAATTTCAACCTAACGCACACGCAATACCAAGGACAAATCCTTTATTCGTGGAAACCACTTGCCAGTGATTCTCAAAACAAAGATCTTTAAATTATAAATCAATCCAATGAGGTAAACGATTCGGAAAGAACTAAAAGGGATACGTCTCACAAAGCTGAGAGTAACCTCACTTTTTGTAGGCCAATACTGTGAAACAAACTTTGCGAAGATTCAGAACGTGCGTGCCAAATCATTAATATAGAGGAATTCTTGAAGGACCGTGTAGGAGATTCTCTCCCTATTAGCCTTCAAGAATCATACGTAGTTCCTTGAGTTCCTTTTTTATCTCAATCAGCAAGTCTCTGTAATCGGCCTGAGTATCGGAAGCTGCGCTTTCTACGCGACTCTCGAGAGCTTTGATCTCTTCTTTGACTCTCGTCGCCTTAGGGGCTTTAGCCGCCTTTTTCTCAGCCGCTGCCTGCTTCTTCATCTCTTGAAGCCTTTTCTTGGCGCCGGCGATAGTAAACTTCTCGTCGTACAGGAGATGTTTTATCTCAAGGAGTAATTCCAGGTCCCTCTTGTGATAAAGCCGCTGTCTCGCTCTGGTGCGAGTAGGCTTAAGGATTTTAAACTCTGATTCCCAATACCTTAATACATAAGGCTCAACATTCAGAATTTCGCTTACTTCACCAATTTTAAAATACTGCTTCTCCGGAATTGCGATGGTCATTGCAAACCCACCCCTCCACATGAGAATCCACCAGACGCCAAACTAGGAAGTCGAAACAGCTAATCGCTGAATTGCTCCAGCAAAAAACCTCAATCTTATCATTCTCTTACGGAGATTCCCAACTCTGTCATCAGAGCTGTAATCACCTGAGAATGAACCTCCTGGACTTCAGCGTCGGTGAGGGTTCGATCCTCGGACTGATACCGGATCCGGAACGCCATACTCTTATGGCCCTCAGGAATCGATTCGCCACGATATAAATCAAATAGGATCACTGAAGTAATGATATCATGCCCTAGACGTGAAATCAAGAGTTTAATCTTATCTTCTGAACAATTTGTTTCAACTATGACCGATAGATCTCTCTCGATATAAGGATAGCGAGGAAGCGGGTTAAAAACTCTATCCTTGCTTGACTGAACAAAAAGAGGCTCTAGAAGAACGTCAAAGATCTGGACCTTTTTACTTAAACCAATTTCTCTGGTCTTTTCCGGAGACAACTCTCCAATAAATCCGATCTTGTACCCTTTAACCAATACATCCGAAGACTTACCTGGATGCAGGAAAGGCCTGTCAGACGACGCATATTGAACATCTTCTATTCCCAATCCATCTAAAACATTTTCAAGCGCGCCTTTTATGTCGAAAAAGTCAACTTCTGGTCTAACTTCAACTTTTCCAAGTATATCAATCTCTCCTCTGCTAAAATGCCATATGTTGGGATACCTGGAACCACAGGCGGTGCCGGTCAGTTTCAAATGTTCCAAAGGTGTCTCTGCCCCTAAGACAGGAACAAATGTTCTGCCAATTTCGTATAACCGTAGATTTTCATTCTTGAAATTCAGGTTCCTCTTTAACGCGCCCATTAATCCGGGCAATAAAGATCGCCGCATAACAGAGAAATCTTCGGTCAATGGATTCAGCAAAGCAAAATCAACTTCATTATCAAAATCTTTACGGAACGGGTCATTTGCGTTACTGGATACGAATGACATGGTTATGATTTCCGTAAAACTCGAGGCGTTCATAAGGTCCCTGACTTTGTTGACAAGGTTGTATTCACGTTTTGTGTGGTCTGGTTCAGCGTCACAGACCGGCATCGTCGCCGGAATATTCTGGAAGCCATGTATACGGGCTACCTCTTCGATGTAATCAATCTCCCTTTCCAAATCCCATCTCCAACTTGGAGCCACACATTCTAATGCCCCATCAGCCCCACCAAGGTCTCTTACCGCTATTCCCAATCTCTCTAGGTAAGACTTCACTTCCTTAGGGGAAGTATCCAGTCCCAATGTGATGTTTGATTTCGCCGTCCTTAATGTAACTGCTTTCCTGGTAATCGGCTCCGGATAAACATCGATAATTCCTTTGAGAATATTTCCACCCGACCAAGAACGGATACAACTCGCCACCCGATTTGCAGCCCAGACACACCCGTCAGGATCAACTCCTCTTTCAAACCGAAACGAAGCCTCTGTGGACATTCCTAGCGCCTTTGCCGTGCGGCGTACTCCAAATCGCTCGAAACAGGCGCTTTCGATTACCACCCTGTTGGTGGAATCCAGAATCTCAGAATTAAGTCCCCCCATTATTCCAGCCAGCGCGACAGATTTCTCAGCATCCCGGATCATTAGAGATTGGTCCGGAAGTCGGCGGTCCATCTTATCCAGGGTCTGAAAAACCTCACCATCGGCACATCGCCGAACCACGATTTTTCGTCCGCCCAGGGAAAAATAATCGAAAGCGTGTAATGGCTGGCCACATTCCATAAGAACATAGTTGGTCGCGTCCACTATGTTCGATATAGGTCTTACGCCACCCCTGAACAGCCTCAGCCGAACGGGGAAAGGCGAAACCCTGACTTCAACATTGTCAAC
>JACWAG010000454.1 GCA_014874425.1 Syntrophaceae bacterium
CGTCAATTAATTACGGCGATTTCTTTCGTTTTTACGCTATCCGTGGCGGTCGTTTATCTTTTGCTGGTGCTGCAATTTCAATCATTTATTAGGCCGTTATCCATCATGTTGAGCGTCCCTCTTTCTATTGTGGGAGCAAACTTTTTGGTGAAACTGAGCGGAGTCCAATTTGATTCTTTTACCGTGCTCGGTTACATAATGATGGTTGGCCTTGTAGTTAAAAATGCCATTATATTAATTACATATGCTGTTCAACTTATGGAGAGTGGTATTGAGCGCGATGAAGCGCTGATTTTAGCGAGCAAAAGGAGAATGCGACCAATATTCATGACAGCGATCTCTATGGTATTGGGAATGCTTCCCCTAGCCTTGAAACACGGCGCTGGAGCCGAGATATATAATGGGCTTGCGATGGCGGTGGTAGGTGGTCTTTCGGTTGCGACGCTTTTCACTCTCATCTTAATTCCCGTGGTTTACACCATTTTCGACGACATAAAAATTCGTTTCTGGAGAATAACGCCAATCAGTTTAGACGACAATGGCGCCAATGCGCCACGGATTGCAGAGTGAAAAGGCTGGTGTTGGAAACTTACCGGGAAACGCAATATTGCGGGCCGGTTAAGGATTCAAATACATTTTGAATTGGATTTTGTCTCCTGGTTCGAAATTCAGGAAAGCAGAGAATTTATGACATCGCGATTATTTATACTCTTGGTGTTAACTTGCATGCTGATGTTCGCTTGCAGCAAAAAGCAAGATATTAAACCTCCCCCACCAATAAAAGTTGGCGCCGCTACGGTTGAAACAGGCGTCATTGAACAGAACCTTTATATGTCTGGCAACTTACGCTTCATTGCTGACACAACAGTAGCGTCTCAGGTTTCAGCTCAGGTAACATCGATAGAAGTTAGGGATGGCCAGCCCGTTTCCAAAGGGCAAAAACTACTCTTATTCGATGATTCTATAATAAGAGCGACTGCCGATCAGGTACGCGGAACGCTTCAGAAAGACTTGGCCACGGAGCAACTTGCCAAGATAGACATGGACAAGAACGCTCCACTAGCTAAAACCGGGGCAATAAGCGAACTCACATTCGACCAAAAGGTGTCAGCATATCAATCCGCACATGGCCAGGTCGCAGCCGACAAAGGAGCGTTAGCTAAAGCCGAGGAGGATCTGAAAAACACTGTAGTGATGGCTCCAATTACGGGGATTCTTTCAAATCGTTTTGTGGAGGTGGGAGATTGGGCGTCAACGGGCGGAAAATTGTTTCAAATTAGCGATTATACTACTGTTTATCTCGAAACCTATCTTAGCGACAAAGACGTCGCCACACTCGACTTCAGCAAAGTGATTAAACAAGGAGATGGAGGAGACGCTGAAATCACTGTAGATTCGTTACCCGGGAAAAAATTTAATGGCAAAATTGGTTACGTTCAAGCAGTCGTTAATCAGAACCAACTTTTTCAGGTGAGGTTATACATTAAGAACCCCGAATTAAAACTTCTTGAAGGGATGTACGCACGAGGCCGTGTATTGGTCAATAGTATATCCAATGTTGTCCGGGCGCCGTTAGACGCTCTGTTAGACCAGATAAGACATAACGAAGGAAATTCTGTAGTTAAAATTTCCAAGGACAATCGCGCTGAGATAACGCAAATAAAGATTGGAGCTACTGACGACCATTATGCCCAAATATTAGATGGCCTTGCCCCTGGAGACCGTGTTGTCACAGAGGGAAGGGAGATTCTTAGCACCGGCCAACCACTTGAAATAGTCAACTCTAAGAACCCTCAAGAGAAATGATTTTCTGAAGGTCATCTTCATTTAGGCGTAATGTAGTCGTGTTATTTTCATCGATCTTTGAATGTACAGGCTGCGGAGAAGCTTTAATTCGTTGCGGGAGATATGCTTGTGTGCTATTGCTTCCTATGCCTCGCGTCCTGTACAGTCATTAAAAATTGTTGGAGATCAATAGAAATTGAAGATAGCGCCTATTTTTTTGATTATTGGTCTGGCGCTTCTTGTTTCAGACCAAAGAGTCGCTGCCCAAACCGCTTCAAATCCCCAGGGGCGCGACAACAAGCAGTGGTTTAGCCATCAAATGTTTCAGCCCCAACCCCGTGATGTTGAGAAACTGAATAATTCAGACAAGGTCGTCGAAGAAATTAAACGGCTCTACATGGAGGCTGAAAAAGATGTGCAAGCTAAGAATCTCGCCGAAACAAAATCACAAAAGCCTTAAGATTATAATATAGCCTGTGAATTTTGTTTGGTCGCGGTAATCAGGTTCCATCTGAATGATAACTTGTCACAGGATAAGTGGGAAAACAATGTCTCCAGCATTTTGAGTCGATCTTCATAGACCAGGGATGGATATAAACCGGCAGACATCGCGGGAATCGAAAAAAAAGCCCTCAACATCTCGATATCACAAATAAAGTCTTTGGTTTGAACCTTAGCGCCAGAGAAAAGATTTTCTACAAAAAGGGTGAGGCTATCCAATTCAACTGGTTTCTTCTGACTTACATTGGTTCGAGCCTGATTGTCGGCGCAAACAAAAGCATTCTCGCCTCTATTTTCGAAAACGCCCACCATATAGGTTAGTCCCAATTTTCCCCCAGGTTCCAAAAGGCTCCAGGCTTGGTTCAAACTTGCTTTGTAATCGGGAATCAGAAAAATTGAAGCGCTGTATAAAACAACATCCATTCTTTCTTTTACAAAACTTGTTAAATCACCAGCGTCTCCTTCTATAAATCTCAGCCTTGAAGGGTCAGGATTGTTGTTTTCCGCAATCTTTAGCATTGCTGGCGAATTGTCCAATCCCCACACGTTGGAATCCGGAATTGCCGACAGTATTTGTCTTGAACTGGCGCCTGTGCCACATCCAATATCAAGGATTTTAAGATTTCCACGCACATCTAGGGTATCGATGAGCGCCGCGTTCAGAGCGGAGAAGAAACCATGTTTTTGTTCAAACGTTTCATATTTGTCTGGGCTCTGCTCAAAATTTCTTTTTATCGCCTCTTTAATCTTGAGGATCTTTTTCTCGTCCATTTTCTTCTTTCGCGGCTGCGGATTTTGGCGTCGCAACCTCAGGCGCTTGCTGGAAGACATTTGGTACAATTACGATCCGCTCCAGGTTCCGTTTGTAACTCGATTCACTATGATCGTCTCCATGCTTCCAGGTACGGAGCATATCCTTAGCCTGCTTCTTATCAATACCCATGACAACCCTAAGCTGCCCCATCGTGACACATTCCTTCTCATAAGCGTATCGCGCAATGACTTCCAGAGGATATTCCCTCAGCCTCTCTATCGGGACCCTGATCCCGGCCGCAGCTAGATATCCATGCAACTCGGAGTATGGTTCTTTTTCTTCAATCTCTTGCGTATTTTCCAACTCATTTTTTTTATCAATGGAAGTTTTCTTTGGTTCAGCGAGATAACTGGCAGTCCCATCGATAAAATCCTGCCTTATAGGAGAGAACAAATCGATTACATCACAGCCTTCAGGCCCAGACGAAGCGGAATGTGGAACATTTGAAGGAATGAGCGTCATGTCATTAGGCCCCAACGTGACATCGGCCTGCTCTGCGAAATGAAGGGTTATGCGCCCGTTTTGAACCATTGTTAGTTGTTCAGACTCATGTTCGTGGATCGGTATAAATGAATTCGGCGAAAGTTCGAACCTCACCGCCATTAAATTCTTGCCCCAGATCATTCGGCGGCTGATTCCTTCGGATAGTTTCTCTTTACTGATCTGGTTCCAAGATCGTTTTTCCATTAGTCTGCCTCGTAATTCCAATTACTGTTCCAGGATAAACCGTTTTTTCAACCAGAGGGCACAAAACCCAATCCAATATCGGCTCAGGGCATGGAAAAAAATAAACCAAGCGGAAACAAATGACTACAAATCTGAAGAAGACCTGTCATTTTGCGCTAGAACAAACTTTAGCCTATCTATTATGTTGCTCACCTGTTTCTCCGTCTCTTCAAGCGAACCACCATTGTCGATTATTATATCGGCAAGTGTCTTCTTGGATTCTATATCCATTTGAGCCCTTAGCCTTGATGACGCTTCATCTGGAGATATTTTATCTCTTTGTAGCAATCGTTTCTTTTGCAATTTTCTAGGGGCGTAAACGAGAATCACAAGATCAAAAGCGGCTTCCCACCCGGCTTCAAATAATAGTGGCACGTCAACTATTACAATGTTGGCGCCCTGCCGCATATAATCTTTTGCTAAACGCTCCTTTTCGCGGGAAACTCTGGGATGGATTATCGACTCAAGAATTTTTCGTTTGGCAGGGTCGGAAAAAACTATTCGCGCCAGTTCAGGCCTATTCAACTCCCCCTCGGGGTTTATGACCGAATCACCAAAAACATTCGTGATTTCTTTCAGACCGTTCGAACCGGGTTTTACAACCTCTCGAGCCAGTTCATCCGCGCAAATTACCGGGATACCATGGTCTCTAAAGATATTGCTTACAGCGCTCTTGCCGCTGGCAATACCCCCAGTCAATCCGACCGTTAGGGAACGTTTACCACTCTTAACTCCGGCCTTTTTCATTTCTGCAATCATAATATA
>JACWAG010000455.1 GCA_014874425.1 Syntrophaceae bacterium
CAAACACTGGCCAATTTTTACATGGCGGTTGAACAGGACCTGGAAATTATACCTCTAATTAATAAGATCGATTTACCAGCGGCGGACATTGATAGGGTTAAACTTCAAATTTCAAAAGATTTGGGTTTAGATCCGGATACGGCGATACTGGTTTCCGCAAAAGAAGGCACGGGAGTCAAAGAAGTACTGGAAGCTATCGTACAAAAAATACCGGCCCCGAAAGGCGATCCCAATTTACCTCTAAAAGCGCTCATTTTTGATTCCCACTGGGATTCATATACAGGAACCGTTGTTCATATCCGGGTTTTTGACGGTACAGTAAAACCCGGCCAAACAATAAGACTCTGGGCAATAAACGCTACTTACAAGGTTGAAGAAACGGGAATTTTCCTGATTGAGCGGAAGCGTGAAAAGCAACTGTCAGCAGGGCAGGTAGGCTACATAATAGCAGGCATCAAAACTGTTAGTGATACGAGAATAGGCGATACCGTAACCCTTGAAGACAATCCCTGCGAAGCGCCATTAAAAGGGTTTCAAATTGTGAAACCGGTAGTTTTTTCATCATTTTATCCTATTTCATCCGATGATTATCAAGAGCTTTTCGAGGCCCTGGAAAAACTGAAATTGAATGACGCTTCGCTAACCTATGAAAAGGACCATTCAACCGCATTGGGACATGGTTTCAGATGTGGGTTTCTTGGGTTGTTGCATCTTGAAGTGGTTCAGGAACGGCTCGAAAGAGAATTTAATCTTTCTCTGATCCTAACGGCGCCCTCGGTTCAATATGTAATAGTTTATAGGAACGGCTCGGAAGAAATAATAGACAATCCGGCCAAGTATCCGGACCCTGTCGCGATCGAAAGCACTAAAGAACCCTTTATAAGAGCTTCAATAATATTACCTGAACAATATCTGGGAACAGTAATCAGTTTGTGTATAGATCGACGAGGCATTCAAAAAGACATGACCTATTTGGGCTCTGGCAGGGTGGAGCTGACTTTTGATTTGCCTTTAGCGGAAGTCCTTTTCGATTTTTATGACAAACTGAAATCAGTTTCTCGTGGTTATGCGTCATTCGATTACGAATTTCTCGATTATCGGCCTACGGAACTGGCTAAAGTCGACATTATGGTGGCTGGTGAAAGGGTGGACGCCTTGTCCATGTTGGTCCACAAAGAACGGGCTTATCAACGTGCTCGAAAAGCTTGCGAAAGACTGAAAGATGAAATTCCGCGTCAACTCTTCAAGGTTGCGATTCAAGGAGCGATAGGCGGTAAGATAATCGCCAGAGAGACTGTTTCCGCTCTTAGAAAGGATGTTTTGGCGAAGTGCTACGGTGGGGACATAACACGTAAGAAAAAACTGCTGGAAAAACAAAAAGAGGGCAAGAAAAGAATGAAACAGGTCGGTAACGTTGTCATTCCTCAGTCAGCGTTTCTTGCCGTGTTAAAGACCGATACTGATGAATAGAGGTAACTAAAATTTGAAGAAACCTGGTTCCCAGAATTCAAAATGGGAGCCATATTTGATCAATCTGAGGCGGCCATGCTGAAATCGGAACTCGAGCAAATCATAGCCAACGGCGAAAATTCCGGCGTCGAATTCAAGCGGGACGATTGCCGACCAGAACAACTGGCCAGAGAAATCGTGGCTATGGTCAATCTCAATGGCGGGCCGTTGGAAAAAAGCTGGAGATGAAGTCAAGCGATTAATAACCCCTGGTGTCATCGAAGATTTCCTGCGAATAATACGTCCTTATATTAGCGAAGAAACAGGAGTCATTGAAGATCAGTTAAGACGTGACAGGATTTGGCATTATCCGGTGGAAGCAGTGCGTGAAGTAATAGTAAACGCTCTTGCCCACCGCGACTGGACTCGATCCGTTGATATCGAAGTGTCTGTTTATTCCGACCGGTTAGAGGTGATTAGTCCTGGGGCGTTTCAGAACTCCATGACTGTGGAAAAAATGATAGCCGGCCAACGGGCGCCCCGGAATCCGTTAGTAGTAGAAGTTCTAAAAGATTATGGGTACGTAGACGCCCGTGGGATGGGAATTAGGACCAAGGTGATACCGCTGATGCGGAGACAAAATCGAACGGAACCACTCTTCGAAGCCACGGATGATTTCCTCAAAACAACCTTGTTCAGAGGTCCAACCAAGCCATCAGAATCATGAAAAAATCGATGTCGTCTCATTTACACGGCCGCAACCCCCTCCTCCATCATCTGATTCATTATCAAAACTGTTCATGTAACCAATCCAGTTCCAATCCGGTCCCCAATTCATTCATTTTTGGCTCCTGTTCAGCTTACCGTAAAGAATTGTCATCATCATATGTCATATTTCAAGTTTTTTTCAGATTTCCATCCTTAGTCTCACATTCCGCACCTGTACATGATTGTTTTTTCTTAGATCATCGACGTGCCCTCCAAGTTTAGTGAGCCTGAGAACGGCAGTTGAAGCAATAACCTGTTGACAAAAAAATGATAGTAGCTGTAAGATGACACTGACGTCACTGTCATCTAATTGTTGGCTTTGTAACTTTATTTAAAGAAGGGAGAAATAATGTCTACGGAAGAATTGCCTAAACGATTTGAGAAGGATTTCTTTGTACACGAAAATTTACAGCGAAGCTGGGAAGAGCTAGTGGTAGGGGAAGAGTATGAAACTGAGCCATTTCATGTGACCGAAGAAAGGATCAGGTTATATGCTGAGGGCACAGAGGATTATAATCCTATTTATCTTGATGAAAATGTCGCAAAGGACTCTTCGTTTCGGGGACTTATTGCCCCGCCTACCATAGTGGTACCAATTATATTTGCTTCAATTCCGCCCGATAACTGGATAAAAATGCCTGGGGCCATAAATCCTGGCCAAAAGCTTGAATTTGGAGTTCCAGTAAGGCCAAATGACATTCTACACTGCAAAGCTAAATTAATAGATAAGTACATTAAGCGTAATAAAAAATATACAATAGCTAACTTTATAATAACGAACCAACGTGATGAGCTTGTTTGTAATTGGACCGGTGGACTTGTTCTTCAATTCCAAGGAAACCCCGAGACGGTTAACAAATAAAAAGGAGGTAAAATTAAATGAGTGAACTTCATTTTAAAGATATAACGCTAGGCTATGAGCTACCCTCTCAGACAAAACACATTACCCAGGAGAAAATTACAAAAAACGCAGAGGCTTCCCTGGATTTCAATCCTATACACATTAATCCAGAATGGTGTGAAAAGGTTAATCTTCTTGGCAAGGGAACTACCATTGCTCACGGCATGATGACCTTATCTTTTATGGGGAAAATTATAACAGACTGGGCATATCCCGGTGGAGCTTTTCTTAAATTACTTGAGGGGAAATTTATTAACCCGGTAAGACCGGGTGATGACCTTGTGGTCCATGCAACTGTTATTGAATTACACCCCCGGCATAAACAGGAAGAATCCTTTGTGGTTTGTGAAATTTGGTGTGATAATCAAAGTGGTATCCATGTTAGCATTGGAAAAGCTTCAGTTATTATTCCTAATTAATTTAACCAATATTTATAAAGCGCTGCCTAATCATTTCATGAAGCCAATACCGTTTTTAAACTTAACCTCTTATACGGGCAGAAAAATGTTTCCCAAAGATTTAGAATGATCAAAAATCTTAAGTCATCGGCTGGGAGGTAAGACATCTATGTTAGTCGCTGATATACCGAAAAGAAACGCAAAGCTGTACCCCAATAGACTTGCTGTAATTGATAACCTTGTAAGGTATACGCATATCCAGTTTAATAATAGAGTGAACCGACTAGCTAACGCAATTTTGGGTTTGGGCCTAAAAAAGTGCGATAGAGTCGCTGTTCTAAATCATAACTGCTATCAATATATAGAGCTGTACTTTGCTTGCGCTAAGGCCGGCACGCCGATAGTGCCGCTTAATTACAGACTTTCCGGGCAAGAGATGACTTATATTGTTAATGACTGCAAGCCCAAAATGATCTTTGCTGGGAAAAGTTACTTGCCAATAATCGAGAAAATTAAAAGTGATTTAGAGTGCGAGCAGGTTATTTGTATTGATGACAGCACAACTGGTCTAATGAATTATGAGGATGTTATCAATGACGCAACAGACTGTGAGCCTGGCATAAATATTGAGGAAGAAGACGTTGTAATAGTTGGCTATACAGGGGGGACCACGGGCCTGCCCAAAGGAGTACCATCAACAAATAGAAATATAATCTCCAGTTGTTTCAGTCTGGTGGTTGAAGTTGAACATAATATGGATTCAATATATTTAAATGCCCCACCACTATTCCACGCAGGAGATGCCATGGGGATGTTTGCCTTTTCCTTTGTGGGAGCAACCAATGTAGTAATGAACTCTTTCAGCCCGGAGGAGATATTGAAAAATATTCAGCGCCATAGAATTACTCACCCACTACTGGTCCCTGCCATGATTCTATTCTTAATTCAATATCCTGATCTTCATAAATTTGATATTAGCAGCTTAAAGGTTTTACTATATGGCACTGCGCCTATGTCTTTGGAACCATTAAAGAAGGCGATGACCCTCCTAAAATGTGGATTTCTTCAGGTATACGGAGCCACTGAAACCTTTGTGCCAATTAGTATTTTAAAACCTAAAGACCATGTAATTGAGGGTAGCAAAGAGGATTTCAGGAGAATGAGTTCATCTGGCAGAGAAGTCATTGGTGTAAATGTGAAAATTGTTGATAGTGAAGGCCAGGAAGTTAGGACAGGTCAGGTTGGAGAGATAATTGTCAAGGGTCACAATGTAATGAAGGGGTATTGGAACCAGCCCCTTCTAACCAGTGACGTTTTAAAAGACGGCTGGTATTACACCGGTGATATGGGTAAGATGGATGAACTTAATTATATTTACATTGTGGACCGAAAAAAGGACATGATTATTTCTGGTGGGGAAAACATTTATCCAAAGGAGATTGAAGATGTGCTGTTTAAGCACCCCGCCGTTACAGATGTTGCCGTCATTGGTGTACCCGACCAGACGTGGGGTGAGGCAATTAAGGCCCTGATAATTAAACAACAATTTGCCACCGTCAGCGAGAAGGAATTAATAGACTATTGCCAGCAAAATTTGGCGAGTTATAAGAAGCCCAAATCTATAGAATTTGTCGAACAGTTGCCCAGATCCACTGCAGGAAAGGTATTAAAGAGCGTTTTGCGTGAAAAGTATTGGCAGGGTCATGACAGAAAAGTTTGAGATTGACTAATTATTTGGAGAGCCTCGAGGAAGAAGACGCACTAACGGCGTTGAGAAAGATGGGCAATACCTATTACAGGCAAATAGTGAGACACCCCGAGAAACTAACGGTTCATTTCCAAGCCGTTTCGGAGATTGCTGACGCGGAAGTAGCGGAAAGGTTGCGCCTGGGATACGAAAGTTATGCGGTCCATTTTTCTAAAGTCATCCAAAGGGGAATTGAGCAGGGTACGATAAGAAAAGATGCTGACGTCGACACAGTCGCATGGGCACTCAACGGCCTTGGAGTGTTCATGAATATGACACGTCTCCTGTCTTTCAAGGGCACTTTCAGAGAAGAGGTTTTAGGTAATATCTTAGAGATACTCTTATCGATTCGGTAAGAGAATAATTTTTTTTGCGACAAAGGTAAATAGTCAACCACTAAATGTGGAATGATTCCCGTGTATTCTAAAACGAAGAGGTACTGATCAATGTCCGGTAGTCCTTACATGAAGTTGCGCTCGTTCCTGGACAAGTTTCCGCTGGGGTTTCCAGAAACACATTCCGGGGTTGAACTCAAAATATTGAGGAGACTCTTTACGGAAGAAGAGGCTGAGATTGTGGTTTCACTGATGCCCTTTCCGGAGGAGACAAGTCAAATCGCCGGGCGCATAGGGCTGGACGAAAAAGAACTTACAGACAAATTGGAATCAATGTCACACAGAGGACTGCTTTTCAGGACTCGGCGTGGCGGCAAGACGTTGTACAACGTCCCCCCTTTTATGATCGGCCTGTACGAGTATTCTGTGAAAAAGATCGACAAAGAGCTGGCTATGCTCTTCAAGGAGTATTACGACACCGCCTACATGGAGGAAATAGGTGCGAGTAATGTTCCAGGGTTCAAAGTCATTCCGATTGGTGAAAATATTCCCAGTGGCGCAGCTTTCTATCCATA
>JACWAG010000456.1 GCA_014874425.1 Syntrophaceae bacterium
CCCAAGAATAAAGCAGGTCTGCGAGAAGATTCCCTACCAGAGTCAAGGCGGCCCCAATGACGAGTATCCCCATGATTGTTGGATAGTCTCGCATCATTACGGACTGATAGAAAAGCTGCCCCATGCCTGGGATCGCAAAGATCGTTTCAAAAATGACACTTCCTCCAATTAAACCGGGAACGGACAGCCCCAATATGGTTATAACCGGAAGCAAGGCGTTTCTAAAAGCGTGCTTAAAGATGACGGTCCTTTCGTCCAGACCTTTTGCCCGGGCCGTTGTTATGTAGTCCTGCCTGATCACCTCAAGCATGTTCGAGCGCATGTACCGACTCATGCCGGCTAGCCCACCGAATGCGGAGACAAATATTGGCATAATAAGATGTTTTCCTATATCCAGTATCCGACCTATGGACGAAAGATGGGCATAGTTCAGTGATCTGAATCCGGAAATAGGAAGCCAGTCTAGTTTTACTCCGAACAGAATCATCATTAACAAAGCCAGCCAGAAAGTAGGTATGGCAAATCCTATGAAGACAATTAAAGAAGAAACCCTGTCAAACATGGAATCCTGCTTAACAGCGGACATCACTCCTATGGGTATAGCCACCGAGAAAATCAACGCCATTGAAAGAATATTTATCAGAAGCGTAATCGGAATTCTTTCAGCTATTTTGTCAATAACTGGCCTGTTGTCTGGAGCGAAAGACCGCCCAAAATCGAGAACCGCCATATTTTTGAGCCATTTGAAGTACTGGATGCTCCAAGGCTGGTCAAGACCGTAATGGGCCCGGATTCTCTTTACCGCCTCTTCGTTCATGTTAGGATTGAGGTCCGTCATCAGGCTCGTTGGATCGCCAGGCGCCATTTTCATGACAGTAAACGAAATAATTGTGATCCCGATCAATGTCGGGATCATCAAGGCAATTCTTTTGACCAAAAATCTCATAAGATGTCCACTAGGGCTGAATCGTATATTTCTGGAGAGGCTTGGGAACGTACCACTTAGTAAAATTGTATCCTATGCCGATCGGGGCCGGTTCAATTCCATGAAAGCGGGAATTGATTATAGGTAAAGCATATTGCACAAACAAAAAGGTATAAGGTTGATCTTCCGCAATAATTTCCTGGAATTTATCATAATATTTCTTGCGTTCTTCCCTGTCGTAGGTTGATGCTCCCAAATCAAGAAGTTTGTCGACTTCTGGATTTTGATAGTTAACGAAATTTAGCTCACTTTCACCGGTTTTCTTCGAATTCCATATATCGATTTGGCTAGGATCAATTCCGATTCCCCAACCCAAGAGACATGCTTCGAAGTTCCTTTTATTGATAAAGTTCTTGAGAAATGCGGCCCATTCAATCACACGTATACTGACTTTTATCCCAACCTTTTTTAAATCTCTCTGTATTATTATCGCCGCATTCTTACGTATGTCGTTGCCATGATTTGTTATGATCGTAAATTCAAAGGGCTTACCATCTTTTACAAGCACTCCCTCATTGTTAGTGTCTTTCCAACCAGCTTCGGCAAGCATCTGTTTGGCCTTTTCCGGATCGTACGGAAATTTCTTTACGTTCTGGTTGTACCAGTAGGTATCCGGCTTGTATGGCGTGTCTGTAACAGCGCCTAGTCCGAGCAGTACCCCCTGAACGATACTTTCTCGATCTATTGCCATGGTTAAAGCTTGTCGGACGCGCCTGTCCTTAAATTTCCAGTCTTGCAGGTTATAGCCCAAGTAGGAGTATCCAAAACCCAAGTATTTATACTTGTTGAAATTATCATTAAACCATTTAGTGTCGGTCTGACGTACATATTGAAGTGGGGTTAATCCCATTTGGTCTATCGAAAGGGCCTTGAGTTCGAGAAACATAGTAGCCAGATCGGGTATGATCCGTGTCATTACCCTGTCTATATATGGGCGACCCTCAAAATAGTCATGAAAGCTATCCACAGTGATTTTCTCGCCAGTGACCCATTCCCCAAATTTATATGGGCCAGTTCCAACAGGGTGTCTCTTAAGAGTGCTTTCAGTTATATCTTGGCCCTCGAGGAGATGGCTCGGCAACATGCCCTGTCCCCAAGATCCCAGGGCAGGCGCGTACGGCTTGCCATAAACGACTTCTACCGTATAATCGTCAATTACTCGGAATTCTTTGACCTTAAGGAAATCAGTTGAATAAGCTGTTGGGGTTTTAGGATCAACATAGACCTTATAAGTATATTCTACATCCTTAGCGGTAAATGGTTTGCCATCGTGCCATTTGACCCCCTTTTTCAGGAAAAACCGGATCTTCAATTTATCTTCGGAAACATCCCACTTCTCAGCGAGTTCTCCCACCAGATTGATGTCCTTATCGTATTTCACCAGTCCGTTGTAAATTAGACCATTGATTTCTCCGCTAGCCGAGTCTGAAGCCAATACAGGTAACAGGACGGACGCGTCCCCTATGCTTCCATTGATTAACATATCACCATACGATGGTCCATTTGCAGTGGGTGGTGAAGGGATTGATCCTGCGGCAACATTTCCTTCCTGGGCAGGGTTGGTCTGAGCTGATTTCTCATTGCAGCCCAAGGAAACGGCGAGTAAAACCAATGTCACGATCAGCAAAATCTTATTGTAAGCCATCAGGCCTCTCAACATTTGAAGTAATTGCGCCGATAGACCGACTACCGCGACATGTCGGAGATGTCAACATGTCAGCGCTTGAGTCCTATTATTAGTCTAATATGAAGAGTTCGCGCAAGGCTATGAGAGAAGCGAAACGAAACCATTGCCTAAAAGCGCAGAAATTTGATAAGTTGGTATAACCTCTTATAAAGAAATAAATATTCAAGGATTCACTTCACACGGAGATAAATCAGTTGGACGAGAAAGACCTAACCTCAAAACAACAGAATTGGCTTGAGGCCTCTAAAAGAATTGGCCCTGGAACAATGACCCGGACTGAAAGAGAGACACTGGAGAAGCTTTATGCGGAGATGCTTCCTTTAGAACAGCAAGAGCTTTTGGAGTATATCAAGGAAAAATTTGGTAAAGGCGCCACGCCCGATACAGACCCGAAAGATGACCCTATTGCCAGGATGGAAAAGATAATTTGGTCAAAACCGTCAGGCGGCTTAAAAAAAGTATTGGGCAAAGTTCAAGCTTCTATGCCGCCCACCCGCAAATGATTCATAAAGTCGTTTCAAGCAGAACCTGGAGATCTGTATGTTAGACATAGCGTTTATTAGAAATAATCCCGAAGTTGTAAAAGAAGGCGCTCGAAAAAAACGGATGAAGGTGGACATCGACGAACTCCTGTCTGTCGATAATGACATGCGTCGACTTAAAACTGAAGTAGAAACTCTTCGAGCCGATAGGAACCGGATTTCCAAGGATGTTTCCAAAAGCTCCGGACCGGAGAGAGATGATCTAATCCAGCAGATAAAATTTATCAAAGATGGTCTCACAGAAAAAGAGCCCAAGCTGAAAGAACTCGAGGAGCGTTTTGAACAACTCATGCTGTTTGTTCCGAACCCTCCGTTGCCTGAGGCGCCAGAAGGCGATTCTGAAGAAGACAATGTTCTAATCCGCAAAGTCGGGCAGGTCCCTCAATTTGATTTCACCCCTAAAGACCATCTGGAACTGGCGGAAAGTCTCGACATAGTTGATATGCCTAGGGCCGTTAAGTTCGCCGGGGCACGCATGTATTTTCTAAAAAACGAGGGAGCGTTTCTCGAGTTTGCTTTGTTCAAGTTTGCGCTTGATCATCTGGCTTCAAAAGGGTTCCAACCCATGATTGTTCCGCAGTTGGTTCGTAGGGAAGCAATGGTTGGTACCGGTTTCTTCCCGTTGGGAGAAGAGGATACATTTTTTGTGAGCAAAGATGATCTCTATCTTGTCGGCACGGCCGAGGTTTCACTTGTCTCCTATCATATGGACGAAATACTCAGTGGGTCCGAATTGCCTAAACGTTATTGCGGTTATTCTACCTGTTTCCGTCGGGAGGCTGGGTCTTATGGTCGTGACACCAAGGGATTTTACAGGTTGCATCAGTTTAACAAGGTTGAGCAGGTAGTGATTTGCGAGAATGACCCGGAAGTTTCCATGAGAGAACATAAACTCTTGCTGGAGAACGCTGAGGAGATAATGCAGGCGCTTGGGTTGCCGTATCGTGTGGCGTTGGCCTGCACTGGTGAAATTGGTCAGGGTCAGGTCCTGAAGCATGAAATAGAAACCTGGATGCCAAGCCGAGGAAAATACTCTGAAACACACTCATGTTCATCACTTCATGAATTCCAGTCAAGACGTCTCAGGATAAGATACCGTGGCGCTGATGGAAAAGTAAAACCTTGTCATACGCTCAACAATACCGCTTTGGCGTCTCCCAGAATTATGATCCCTATACTAGAAAACTTTCAGAACGCTGACGGAAGCGTCACGATTCCAGAAGTTCTGCGTCCTTTAATGAGAGGGATGGAAAGAATAGAGCCGAAGAATTCAAAATGACAGTTTCTTGTTGGAATGACCGTCGTGATTAGGCTCAAGAAACAGGCCGACAGGAAGGTTAGGCGGGGATACCTC
>JACWAG010000457.1 GCA_014874425.1 Syntrophaceae bacterium
AAATAAGACCATTACCACCCGTGGTGGTGAATGTTCTCGCGCCGCTTGAGGCCGCGCCTATGCAGACCCCCATAGCGCTATGTTCACTTTCCACCCTGACGACGTGCCCTTTGTCGATATTTTGTTGGCATAGAAATTCCATGCATTCGGTCGAAGGCGTGATGGGATATACTCCACTGCAAAAACCACGACCCGAGCGGTTTGCCCGTCCCGCAAGGACAGCGGCTAACGCAGCGGAGTGATTACCGCTGATCATTTGCATGTTATTCAAGATTTACTCCTGTATCCTTCTGCGCTCATGCTCATCGCGTGTCGTGGACATTCCCACACACAAATACCACAACCTTTGCAATAATCCGGGTTGATGGCGTAGTCGTCGGCCTTTCGGGTTATGATCCCTTCGGGGCAGTAAATAAGACATGTGTCACACTGGACGCAATGGCCGCAGGAGAAGCAGCGCCCTGATTCCGCCGTATCAGAAAGTCCTTCATTAACCTCCTGAAAACTGGAAATTCTTTTAGATGCCTCAATTCGCCGATCATGCAGACTTTCTTTCACGGGGAAATGAGAGAATCGTATGGTGTCGGCCATAACCAATTCCGGAATTGATAAAGAAGGTTCAGCGTCTGATGAAGGTCGTTTTTCAAGGAAATTTAGCACATTATTAGCGACTTTTCTTCCATTGCCAATTGCATGGGCTACTGTTCCATCTCCGGTAGTTAAATCGCCTGCCGACCAGACATTCATGGGTTGCTCGCCGCAATAAACCCGCTGATCCTTGACGATCCAGTCTTGTGGAAAAATGCCCAAATCAGAGCGCTGCCCGGCCGCGATCAAGACGTGGTCACAATCAATCGTGCTCAAATTGTGAGTAACGATAGGACACCTGCGGCCGCTATCGTCAGGATCTCCCAACTCGACTTCAGCCAGTTCCACCCCAGTTACCACGCTACTAGTGCCGGTTATTCCGACAGGTTGTCGGCAAAGGACCAGTTCTGCTCCCTCGACCAGAATGTCCTCTATCTCTTTCTTTATGGCGGGCATTTCTACCCTGCCCCGGCGATATACGATCACAACCCTGTCAGCGCCACAACGGATAGACGTTCCAGCGCAGTCCAAGGCTGTGTTACCTCCGCCTATCACCGCTACTGTGCCCCTAATCCTTTCCTGACCGTTGGACTTAATTCTACTGAGAAATGCGAGCCCTTGCTCAACACTAGCCAGATCAATTCCAGGGAACTCCGGGGTGATTGACGCTGCCTGACCGGTGGCGACGATTACAGCGTCGTATTCAAGGGTTAGCTCCTTCATTCTGAGAGGTGTGACAAATTCCTGTGGCTTTTGCCTGACACCTAGCGCCAATACACGGTCCAAATCCCGGTCCAAGGCTTCTTCGGGTAGACGGTAAGCCGGGATCCCGCTCCGCAAAACTCCTCCGAGTTTACCTTCGCCATCAAAGATATCTATTTGATGACCGGCCTTTGCAAGGGAATAGGCTGCAGAAATTCCAGCCGGTCCCCCACCCACAATGGCGACTCTCTTAGGATCGGGGCAGTTCTTGACAGGAACGGCATAATTGGACAAATGATCGCCGATCCAGCGCTCCAATCCTCTTATGTTGACGGCCCCGTCATGTCGCCCACGGTTGCATGATTCCATGCATGGAGCAGGGCAAACCCGGCCGCAGACAGAAGGCAGAGGCTGTGAAGCGAAAAGGACTTCTGCGGCAGCCTCTATTTCTTCTTTGTCAAGTTTCTGAACAAATCCAACAATGTCGTTCCCGGCAGGACATGCGTGGTTACAGGGAGCGATGAGAGTGACATACTTAGGGGTCTGTGTCCTCCATGATCCGGTTTTCAATGGTGTAGGCAAGTCCTGAGTCAGTTCTGTCAAAGCTATAACTTCGACAGGCGCCTTTGGTAGAGGACCGGATGTCGCTGCGTGAAGAGGAGTTAGATTGATAATCTCCCTTACGATTACGGAATCATAGGCTTCTTGGGCCGCCGCAAAATCCTTGGTCAATCCAAGTGACAAATAAGTTTCGTTAACCAGCTCAATAGGTAAACCCATTACACGGGAATATGCGCCCACAAGTGTGGTATTTACGATTACCACGGCCCTGGTGCCGATGCCATGTTTGCGAGCGATCTCCGTGGCGTTCACCGTTGCGAACCGAAAATCGTCATAGAGGCCCTTGAACGATGAAGGACTCCCAGGAGTATTGAGTAAAACCAGAGAGCCCGGCGGAGCGCCTTCCATGGCCCCAGCCCCCAACAGGGATGGATCAAGGATCAACAAATGTCCTGGCGAGTAGATTTTGTTACGGTTCTTTATGGGATTGCGGTCAATTCGAGTATAAGCTCGAATCGGCGCTCCCGCTCGTTCCATTCCGTAATCTCCAAAAGTTTGTGCGAAAAGCTCCATACGCGAGTAGATCAATGCGCAGAGTTTAGCGCAGGTTACTCCACCTTGGCCCCCACGCCCATGAACCCGGATCTCAAGAGGTAGTAAAATTCTAGATAGAAAAACCTCCATATCGTCACCTAACATGCTCCCGCTCTCTTTTTCCTCAGGGTCTCGTGCCTTTTTATTCATTTGTGTCATTCCGATGCGCCGTGATTGAATCTGCAAGTTACCGGACTCAGGGCCGCCAAACATATGGATTCGATCGTGGGGTCCAGTAACTGTAAACGCATAATTTTTCAGGACTGAATTATTATGTCTTATCACTGCCCCAATATCAGAGCAACATAAGATTAGTAATCCCTATTTGCTCTCTATGATTTTTTTCAGCGTCGGTTTGGATACCTTGCCCATAGCGTTTCTCGGCAACTCATCAAGCGCTATTGAGTCTTTGGGGACCTTATAGGTCGCAAGCCGCTCCTTGCCCCATGCTCGCAGAGATTCCGAATTCAACTGCGCTCCGGGCCGTAAGACAACAGCGGCGCAAACCCGCTCACCCCAGATGGGATCAGGTATACCAACCACTGCTACTTCCTTAATGTCCGGGTGCGTTAATAGTGTTTCCTCAATTTCAAGGGCTGAGACCTTGTAACCACCCGTCTTGATTATATCTACGCTACTCCGACCGAGAATACGATAGATCCCGTTCTCCTCCACTGCGACATCGCCGGTCAGGAACCATCCATCTCTGAATGTCTTTTTGGTTTCTTCCGGTTTGCCCCAGTATTCCA
>JACWAG010000458.1 GCA_014874425.1 Syntrophaceae bacterium
CTGGAACCTGATGTAGCGCTTTTCAATGATTTCCACGCGCAATTTGTGGCTGTGGGATCAAATTACTGTGGGCCAAAACCCAAGTGTTCGGGATGCCCGCTGGATGTGTTGGGGGAAAGCAGACTAGTAATATAGGTCGAACTGAAAGAATGCGGCTTCCCATAGGGTCTTTAGCCTGGCGGACGGTGAGACGCTCATTGAAATAGGAAACGAGAATTAATAAACTACGCGAGCTAACCGATTCATCATTGCGTTTTATATAGAATTTGATATGATAATACTCAATAATCCCGGTCATGGAGGTCCCCGTGAGAACCCTCACCAAGGTCTTGATAACATTAGTTATTCCTGCTGCATTCTTGTTCTCCTCATGTACCGACGACACCGCGGAATTAAAAACCAAACTGGCGGAACTTGATAAAAAAATACAGAAACAGGACAAGGATCTGAGGGAATTCTCAACCAAATTCGCCCCTGCGAAGGATTTCAGCGCTGATATCCAACGACTGGAAGATCAAAATGATCGAATTTCTCAGACAATAAAGACTAAGGTCGACCCGTTAAACAGTAAGCTCGATGAATTCAGAGAGTGGGCGCAGGAAGCGCAAAAAGAACGGGAAAGCGTGAAAGACAAACTAAAGGCGATGGATGTAAGTATTAACGATCTCAAGAAAAAATACGACTCCAGAAACAAAGAAATCACCACCGCGACCAAAGATAACGCAACAGAAAGAAAACAAATTGACACAATGAGCAAACGCGTCGACGACTTGACCAAAGGGCTCGGGGAAGTTCGTAAAGAAGTGCTGGACAACAACTCTAAACTGATTAATGCGGTCAAGAAGACACTGCCCAAAGTTAAAGACGCTGTAGTGGCCGAACTAAAAGACAAGTTCCAGCCACTGGAAGAGTCGCTAGCCACACTCAAGAGCGGTGTCGAATCCGAAAGAAAGAACCTTACCACGAAGGCCCAGGCCATCCCGGCGGATGCTTCCAAAGAAATGGGCGCTCTCATCGCGAAAACCAGGGAGCTTGAGGATGTCGTCACAGCTCAGAAGGCGGCCCTGCTTGAGATTGGAACAAAACTCCATGAACTGGAAAAGAGGCGTTAGGCCTGGATGGGCAAAAAAAAAGCGGGAATTTTCCCGCTTTTTTAGTGGCTGAATTGTGTGTTGGTATTGGGTCAGCTCTTAACTTCTTTGATTGCTTCTTCAAACCCTTTTAGTGATCCCTCTATTGTCGCGTCGGAAACACAGTAGGCGATCCTGAAATATCCAGGTTGTCCAAAGCCCGTTCCCGGCACCGTCAGGACAAGCTTCTTCTGAAGGACATTCACAAAAGCCACGTCATCGTCGATTGGAGATTTGGGGAAAAGATAGAATGCGCCTTGCGGCCTGACAAGATCGTAGCCGAAGCCCGTAAGGGCATCATAGAGCCTGTCTCGTCTGCGTTTGTAAACACTGACATCGACAATGTCTTCCAGGCAGGTTTGGACCGCCCTTTGAATAAGCGCCGGCGCGTTCACAAAGCCAAGGATGCGGTTACAAAGCACAAGGCCGTCATAAGTTTGTTGAGCCTTTTCCATGGCGGGGTTCATGGCGATATAGCCGAGCCTCTCACCGGGCAACGACAGGTCTTTCGAAAAAGACGTGACAATCATACTGTTTGCGTAGGATTTCAGGATACTGGGGACCGCTATCCCGTCGTAAATGATCCCCCGGTAGGGCTCATCCGATATAAGAGTGACCGCACGTCCGATTTCGGCGCTTTTCTTACGGAGGAGGACCGCCAATTCATCAATCTCGGCCTGGGAATATACTTTGCCTGTCGGGTTGTTGGGCGAATTAATTACTATCGCCGCAGTGGAAGGGGTTATAGCGCCTTCGATAGCGGCTATGTCGAGCGAGAAGTCGGTTTTTGTAGGAACCAGGACGGGTTTGCCCCCATGGTTGTCAACGTAGAAGACATATTCTACAAAAAAAGGTTTTGGGATGATGACCTCGTCGCCCGGATTGAGGATGGTCTTCAGAGCGACGTTCATAGCTCCACCCGCGCCGACTGTCATAACTATCGTCTTTTCATCAATCTGAAATCCCTCTTCTTTGATGATCTTGCGTGCTACAGCGGCCCTAGTCGCGGGTAACCCGGCGTTCGGCATATATGCGTGGAGACTGGGGGATTTGTCAGAGGCCGCTGTGAGGATGGCTTCTTTTACCGACGCGGAGGGTTCCAGATTAGGGTTCCCGAGGCTGAAGTCAAAAACATTGTCAGGTCCATGCTCGCCTTTTAAAAGCGTCCCCTGTTCAAACATTTTTCTGATCCATGAAGAACGTTCCATGAATTCAGCGATTTTTCCTGATACCGGCATATTATGAACCTCCTCGGGAATTTCCGTACAAACGAAAGCCCGGCGCCAAATCTGAGATGAGTTTTAGCCGGGCTTTCGACCTTGCATCAGCCCTTTTTATCTAAGGGTTACTAAACATAACACATTACTCATCAATATGTCAACGAAAATCGGCTTTTATAAGCTTGCGGGACTACTTGAGGCCCAACAAGCAAAAGTCACGCGGGCGTTGTCAATCAATGATGAATCGAATAGACTGGACCCTGTTAATCATGGCCGAATTAAATGTATACGTTATGACCAACACTTTGAGAAACGCTATTTATATAGTGATCCTGACAGGTTTCGTAGTTACCGCCTGGCAGCCGGCCGTAAACGCCGATGATTTCACTCGAGGGATTCAGGCGATTGATAGCGGTCATGATGATCTGGCGGTTAAGTTTTTCAGTTCCTATCTTGCCAGAAAGCCTGCCACATATGAAGCTCTTGTGAACCGCGGGACTGCGTTTGTAAGGAGCGGACATGTCTATCACGCGATATCCGACTGGCATCGCGCTGGAGAACTTGCGCCTCTGTACGCCTACGCCTTTTACTCGGACAATGTCATAAGGTCGGTGACACCAAACCGTAAACAGATAAAATATGTGGCGTCTATCGAGTTGGTCCCGGAAAGGGCTGTTTCTGTGGTAATGACTGGGGCTATGTTCCTAGATTTTGGACTAAAATCCTCGGCCATAGATTTGTTCAGGATGTCCATCAGCCTGACAAGTGACCCAATTTTTAAGACCGACCTTGAATATTGGATAAAGACACTCGACCCTGCTGTAAAGCGAAACGCTGATTGGTCGCGATAACCGGAATGATAGAAATCGCAACACGCGTGGGAGGGCCTCACACCTGATGGTGGGCGGATCCCTCTGTCATGTTCTGTCCGCCTTTATGTGTTGGCTGCTTTATTATTGACAGGGGGGTCGTAGATATCTATATTAATTTTTTACTTTTCCCAACCGGAGTAACTAGCGTGAAAGGCCGTATTCGAATTGATCGGGAACGCTGCAAGGGTTGCGGGTTGTGTATGACCGTGTGCCCTAAGAAAAAAATCGAAATTTCTCCAAAGTTGAATACCAAAGGCTACTATCCTGCGACTTTCCTCGAAGAAAACGTTGATGACATAGATAAAATCGAGTGTACCGGGTGCGCTATGTGTGCAATTACCTGCCCCGACGTCGCCATCGAGGTTTATCGTGAGGAAAAGAAGACATCGAAACACGAAACTGACTGAGAGGAACTAAGAATGTCCGGTAAAACTCTCATGCGCGGCACCCATGTGCTCGGGGAAGCGGCGATAAGAGCTGGTTGCAGAGCGTACTTCGGTTATCCTATTACACCGCAAAATGAATTGCCGGAGTATATGGCTTCTAAGTTCGCCAAGATGGATGACGCTGTTTTTGTTCAGGCGGAGAGCGAGATAGCCTCAATAAACATGGTCATAGGCGCCTCCGCTGCCGGCGCGCGGGCCATGACATCCTCTTCCAGTCCCGGAATCAGCCTGAAACAGGAAGGCATATCATACCTTGCAGCCATGGAATTACCCGCGGTCATAGTGAACATGATGCGTGGCGGGCCTGGCCTTGGCAATATAGCGCCCGCGCAGGGAGACTATTTTCAGGCGACCCGAGGTGGCGGACACGGCGATTATCGTGTCATCACACTCGCTCCGGCGTATGGTCAGGAAATTGCCGATATGGGACGACGGGCGTTTGATCTGGCTGACCATTACAAGACGCCGGTAATGATTCTTGGGGACGGGATGATGGGTCAGATGATGGAACCGGTAGAATTTCCCGACCCTGTAGACCTTGCGACATTACCTAGGAAAGAATGGATAGTGAACGGGTCCAAAGGACGGGCCAGCCGTACCATCCTTTCACTGTGGCTTGATCCTCCAAAAGAGGAAGAACTTAACTGGAGGCTCGCTCGGAAGTATGAGATGATTTCTGAGGATATCCCAGATCAGGAGATGTATCTGACTGATGACGCAGAGTTTATCATCGTCGCGTACGGCACAGCGGCGCGAATAGCTAAAGGCGCTGTGCACAGGGTGAGGGAATCCGGGATGAAGGTCGGTCTGTATCGTCCCAAAACCCTATGGCCGTATCCATCTAAGGCGTTAAAAGGGCTTTGCGAACATGTTCGGGAATTCCTAGTTTTTGAAATGAGTATGGGGCAGATGGTCGAAGATGTCCGGCTTGCTATAGAGGGACAACGGAAAGTGTCTTTCTATGGAAGACCGGGTGGTGTTGTATCCACGCCGGAAGAAGTGGCCGCAATATTGTCCAGCGCATATAACGGTAAGACTAATTGATCCAACGCTATCCCCTCGTGGATTTGCTTTAGGGCTGATTGTATTTCCAGCCAAGACCCTGAAAGGGAGCGGGCAAAGTGAAGAAAATATTTTCAAGACCAGAATCTTTGAAGGACAATCCTTTCCACTACTGTCCGGGCTGTGGGCACAGCATCATCCACAGGCTGGTCGCGGAGGTGATTGACGAGTTAGGAATAAAGGACCGGACCATAGGCGTGCCACCGGCGGGTTGCGCTGTGCTGGCCTACAACTATTTCGACGTGGACATGTGTGAGGCCCCTCATGGACGCGCCGCCGCCGTGGCTACAGGCATGAAACGGATCCTCAAGGACCGGGTGGTTTTCACTTATCAAGGTGACGGCGATATTGCCGCTATTGGCACAGCGGAAACAATTCATGCCGCCAACCGTGGGGAAAGGATCACCGCCATTTTCGTAAACAACGCTGTTTACGGAATGACTGGTGGCCAGATGGCGCCCACTACCCTGGTCGGACAGGAAAGCACTACTACACCTGGTGGAAGACTTCCAGTTCGTGACGGATATCCACTTGATCTAAGCGCCATGCTTGGTCTGGCCGCAGGTAGCGCTTACATCGAGAGGACGACGGTTTCCAATCCGAAAGGGATCATGAGAACTAAGAAGGCGATAAAGAAGGCTTTTGAAACTCAGCTCGAAGACAAGGGTTTTGCTCTGGTTGAAATCCTTTCACCTTGCCCAACAAACTGGAAGATGAGCCCCAAGGACGCGGCTCGCTGGGTGGACGAAACCATGACAAAAATATTCCCGCTTAAGGTAATCAAAGATGTCGCTTAAGATAGTTTTTTCAGGATTTGGCGGCCAGGGCGTGCTTATGATGGGATATGTCCTTGCAGTGGCAGGAATGAAAGAAGACAAGCATGTCACTTTTCTTCCGGCTTATGGCGCCGAAGTTCGAGGTGGTACTGCGAACTGTACGGTAGTAGTTTCAGAAGACGAAATCGCTTCGCCGATAGCTTCTTCTCCCGAGTTCGTAGTCGCAATGAATTATCCTTCCATGATCAAGTATCAAAATATGGTCAAATCCGGTGGGACCATGTTTCTGAACTCGGACCTCATAACTGAAGCCCCGGCTCGTGAAGACATAAACGTCATCAAAGTCCCGGTCAATACTCTAGCTCACGAAATGGGCTCAGACCGTGCCCTGAACATGGTCATGCTGGGAGCTGTCAGGGAGAAGACGAATATGGTGTCGGAGAAATCAATATCCGTGGCGATCGAAACCGTGCTTGAAGGGAAAAAACAGAAATTTGTCGAAGTAAATCAGAAAGCCGTAAATGTAGGCGCTGATTTTGTTCGAAATTCCAAATAGATTAAACAGCTTAACAACACTGAAAATTGATGGCTTATATACGCTGGAGGTCTTTATGAAAAAGGTTAGAGAGGTTACTGTTCAGATTCCCAATAAGCCTGGCGCTCTGTCGAATATTCTCGAATTGCTGGGGTCGAACTCGATTTACGCCTTGGCTTTCAGCTTAAAAGTTTCGGGTGAGTATGGGGATTTGACTCTCATAACCAGTGACCCTTCGCGAACCCATAACATATTGGAATCATCCGGATTTAAGACAACTGTTTCGGACAGGCTGGTTGTAGAGATCCCTCAGCATCCAGGCGGATTGAACGCGATTCTCAAACCGCTTAAAGTAGCTGGTGTAAACATAGAGAACATGTATTATATGCAGGGCGCATACGCTGTTTTGAAAAGACCGCTCCTCGTCCTGACTGTGGACGATAATGCGAGGGCGTTTGAAGCGCTGTCAGGAGAGTGGATCGTGCTAAAGGGCGAAGAAGTCCTTGGTTACTGAGTAAATACCACCTGAAGGTAAGAGATCAGTTATCTTGCGGCGTGTCGCCCCTGTCTGCGGTAATTGGTGTCTATAACACCAAGCGTTCTTTTCAGGAAACACACCATGCGTTCAAAGGCGTCAAGGAGAGCGGGTTTCATATATCTGTTTTCGGTACGCAAGTCGTACAATATGTTGAACATATGGCCTTCGCCCGGATAGATGTTCAATTCAAACGGCCTCATGTTCGTTTTAAGTTCCATTGCCAACTCTTTAGCGTATTTCACATTATAAACATCATCGGCATCCCCGTGAAAAATTTCAACAGGCGGCAATCTGTAAGGTTCGTAAGGCATGATCCAGGGCCAGCCGCCGTAATTCCATATGACGGCTTTGACGCGTGGGTCGCGGCCCGCTACTGTCAGCACAGCGTTGGCGGCCTGAGAGAAGCCGCTTAGTGCGATCCTTTCCCTGTCCACGATGGGCCAACAGATCATGTAATTGATCGCCGCAGTGAAAGACCTCAGGTAGAATTCTTTGCCTATGGCAAGTTTCGCGCCAACATATCCTTGATTGAAACTCCCAAGCATATAGCCAAGTCCATGGTCCCAGTTCCATGGTCCAGGCGCCAGCGATTCCGGGTAGTCTGAAGGGTCTATAAAAATTACCGCAAAATCACGATCCGCAAGATTCTGACAGTGGTCGTGATATTGGTAAATTTTTGTGGCCCCTACACCTGCCCCTACGACTACAAGGGGTAGTTGATGTTGGACCTTGTGTTGAGGGAGGAAAACATAACCTGGCAGTGTCTTGTTTTTGTCCACAGGGATGAGAACTCGAGCGTAATATGCTGAAGCGTTCTCCGATCTAAATGAAAGGGAGAACAAAATAAGGGCGAGCAAAACAATGACAATTCGATTGAACTTCATACCAAACCCACAAATTGCGCCAATCGGGGACACAGAAACAAGTAATTGGCGCCACCAAGAAGATATAATGAATACCTAACATTATCATTATGTTAAATGTATGTCAACAAGCAAATGTATTTTAAATATCAACTGGTTAGTAGTTAAGGCGACTTAACTTATTAAGAAAACGATGATATTGTAAATGGGGTCTTGGCGTAAGAGCGTAGCAGGTTAATGAATGGAATGAACCCTGATTTCCTGCTTCTCAGGTTTGTCTTGTCAATGTGTTTTGGACAAAATGTTCAAACTCATTTTCATTGTTCAAACACTAATTGCAATTCCATGGGATTCATTGTCGATCGGTGTGGTTTTCATTTTCGCCGGCGCAATGTTTACTGTTTACCTACATATATAGTAGGAATGACGCTCATGCCCAGCCTTAATGTGGGGAGGGGATTTCCGTTAGCCTCGTCAATGGTTATCTTCACTGGTATCCGCTGAACCACTTTCACGAAATTTCCAGTGGCATTCTCTGGAGGTAGGAGAGAAAATACAGATCCTGTCCCTGTCATGATTGAATCCACCTTACCCTTGATCACTACGCCCGGGTAGGTGTCCACTTCAATGGATACGGGCTGGCCGGGACGGACGTAAGTAAGTTGCGTCTCCTTGAAATTAGCCGTAATCCAGACATTCGGAGGCTGTAATGGAACGATCTCGAGCAATCTTTGGCCCGGCGTTACAAATTGGCTTGGTTCAATATTCTTTTGAGTTACATAACCGTCAACAGGCGCCATTATTCTAGTATAACTCAAGTTGAGTTCCGCCTGTTTTACTTGAGATTCTGCAAGACGTACTTTTGCATTTTGAGCCTCTACCTGGCGAGATTTAATCTCAGCATCTTTTTCCCCTGTTGCCGCAAGTGCGATGTTTGCTTGTTTTAACTCAATATTTGATGCCTGGGACGATCTCTGCTTCTTAACAGATTCGAGCTTTGCCTGAGCGTTTCTGAGTTGGGCTAGAACTGAATTGTAATTAGTTTCTGCCTCATCCATGGTCTGTTGGGATATTGCCTCGCCTTTTTTGAGCACAGTCTTGCGTTTCAGGTCCAATTCGGCGAGGTGATATTGCGCTTCAAGACGCTTCACCTCTTGAGCGGCGGCATCCTCGTCTCGGCTCATCTGTTCCAATGTTTCGTTGAGACTCTGCAGCCCAGCTTTTGCGCCGCGCACCTGTTCAGCAGTTTGAGCGAGTTGCAAAGGAACTCCCAATTTGAGTGAGGCTAATGTGGAGCGACTATCGGACAATTGGGCCTCGGCTTGAGCCAGCGCCACATCATAGTCTGCAGAGTCTAGAGACACCAAGAGTTGCCCCTTTTTTACAGATTGGTTATCGTCAATGTACACTTGAGACACATATCCAGAAGTTCGGGGAGTGATGATGAATACATGGCCGTCCACGTAAGCGTCGTCTGTGGACACCATGTTTCTTGCCCAAAGCCAGTAAGCAAAGCCGATTATAATTACTAGCGCCATCCCTGTAATAAAAGCGATCCTGTATTTACTAAGAAATAGATTCATGGCGTTTCACTTATCGAGCGACCCAACATGAAACGGATGGGTTGCTCACTCCTTTTGGGAACTGATTTTTGGTCCATCAGGGTCCTTCTCCATCAATGCACAGCGGCGCCTGGAGCGTCGCCTATCTTAACTGATCTAAACAAGAAGACCAGCGGGATGCACAAAATACTCGTTAATGTCAGGGTTCTAAAATTATCCATAAACGCAAGGAGCATAGCCTGATGCTGCACGATCCCATAGACAACCCCATATGCCTGTTGAGCGGCGTGATGTGGGTCTGACAGCCTAGCGAGCATCTCCCGAATTTGGGTCAAGCGGTGTTGGAACATCGGATCGGATGGTCCCATGTGATTGACGAGAATGGCCTGATGATATTGAGCCCCTCGGGATAGCATAGTAGTTACGGCTGAAATTCCAATACTACCTCCGATATTCCGCATCAAGGAATAAATCCCTGTCGCATTTCCAATTTGCTCTCTTCTTAAGGTGCCCATAGTAGTCGTTGTCAGTGGTACGAAGATAAAACCCATTGCAAATCCATTTAATATATTCGGCCATATGACGTTGGTTTTCGCGATTTCCAGAGTCAGTTCACTCAAGATATAGACTGACACGGAAAGCAATCCGAACCCGAGCGATATCAGGAACCGGCTGCTGATTCTTCCGACCAGCCTTCCCACAATTATCATGGAGAGCATGGATCCCAGGCCCCTTGGGCTCACAGCCAAACCGCTCTGGAGGGCTGGATAACCGAGTAGTGTTTGTAAAAATAGAGGCAACTGAGCTGTGGTACTGTACAACACCGCTCCCACAGCCATCATAAGCAGAACACCCACTGCAAAGTTCC
>JACWAG010000459.1 GCA_014874425.1 Syntrophaceae bacterium
AGAAATAGGCCTGGACTCTTATGACCGCTTTTTCCCAAGCCAGGACACTATACCCACGGGCGGATTTGGAAATCTTATTGCTCTCCCCCTTCAAAACAAAGCCAGGAAATTAGGGAACAGTCTTTTTTTAGATCAGGAATTTAACCTCTATCCCGACCAGTGGGCATTTCTTGCCAACATCCGGCGCATGAAACGACATGAAGCTAAAATACTAGTCGAAGAAGCCATTAGACAGGGTCATGTGGTTGGCGTACGCATGGTTGTCACCGACGAAAATGAAAACGAACCATGGACAGCGCCGCCTTCAAGACAGCCAAAGCCAATACCTGTCACTGGGCCGGTACCTGAAACAATCGAGCTTGTGTTGAACAACCAGATTTACGTTACCAAGGAAGGTCTGTCTCCTGCTTTACGTAATCGTTTGATTCGCATAGCGGCTTTTCAAAACCCTGAGTTTTATAAGGCTCAGGCGATGCGATTCCCCACATTCGATAAGCCACGCATCATAAGTTGCTGTGAAGACTTTCCCGGTCATATAGGAATCCCTCGTGGTTGTCTTGACGAGGTTCTGGCATTGTTACGATCATTGAACGTAAGCGTTAATATTAGTGACCAGAGGTTTTCCGGAAATCGAATAAACATTTTCTTCAAGGGCCGCCTCACGCCGGAACAACAGACAGCGGCAGAAAATATGCTTTCCCATGAAACCGGTATCCTGGCTGCTACAACCGCTTTTGGCAAAACAGTGGTGGGGTGTAATCTAATTGCCGAACGAGGAGTCAACACGCTTGTCCTTGTGCATCGGAGGCAACTTCTCGATCAATGGATGTGCCGGTTACATGAGTTTCTTGACCTGGAGCCTGAAGGGATAGGACAAATAGGTGGAGGGAGGCGTAATCCAACTGGGCGGATCGATGTTGCTATAATCCAGAGTCTTAGCAAAAAAGGAGTTGTAGATGACATCGTAGCCGAATACGGGCACTTGATTTTAGACGAGTGTCATCATGTGTCGGCTCGAAGTTTCGAGATAGTCGCCAGACAAACTAAAGCACGGTACGTTACCGGTCTATCAGCTACCGTCACCAGAAAAGATGGACATCATCCGATTATATTTATGCATTGCGGACCAATTAGACACACAGTGGATCATCGCAAACAAGCTGCAGCTAGGCCTTTTGACCACAGGGTCATTACGCGAAACACCAGCTTTAACCTTCCTCAATCAATTGAGGCGGATAAGTCACGGTCAATTCAGGAGATCTACTCTGCTTTGATTGCTGATGAAAGGAGAAACGAGATGATTATCCGAGATGTTCTCGAGGCCATTAAAGATGGTCGTTCTCCGGTAGTGTTGACGGAGAGAAGGGAGCATTTGGAACATCTTGCAGGCCGACTTGATCCCATCATCAGAAATGTAATAGTGATGAAAGGTGGAGCAAGCAAGAAACAGAGAAAACTTATCGCCGAAACGATATCAAAAATTCCAGACAACGATGAAAGACTGATACTTGCAACAGGACGTTATCTGGGTGAAGGATTTGATGACGCCCGGCTGGATACCCTGTTTCTTTCCCTTCCAGTATCATGGCGAGGCACAGTTGCGCAATATGCAGGACGCCTACATCGAATACATGAAACTAAAAGAAGAGTCATCATTTATGACTATGTAGACTTTCATGTTCCAGTGTTGGTTAAAATGTATGAGCGACGCTGCCAAGGATACAGGTCTCTAGGCTACGAATTAGAATCACCATGAATTAGCCGTCCATTCTCCAGAGTATCCACGGACAAAGGCCAGCTCAAAATCGCACGAATTGGTTTTTCGAGCAGTTTCCGATGGAGGTTTCGTTTAGAACAAGAGAGGAAGTATTGGATATCATCGAAGGGAAAAAGAGCCTTAACGTTAAGCCTCGTAGCGGTAGGTGACTTTGATCGTTAGCGATGAGGAGAAATAAATATGCCCTTAGCAACATTCATCGTCGTCATTCTGGTTATCATCCTGATTGGATTCGTAGCGTTCCGCCTCGTGAAGGACTCTCCAGACCGCGCCGAGTTGGCTAGATTGCAGACAAGAGATCAAGACTTTCAGAACACTACGATACTTTTACAGGAGAAGACGCGGACGTGTGAGTCGCTCCAGATCGAGAAGACACGGCTAGAAGCCGATTTGGCAAACGAAAGAAGGGCTACCGCGGAGAAACTGGAATTGCTTGACGATTCGGAAGCTCGGCTCAAGACGGAATTCGAAAACCTTGCGAACAGAATTTTTGAAGACAAGGGTAAGATACTTACGGAACAGAATCGCGAACGAATATCCGGACTACTTCAGCCATTCAAGGAGCAACTGGAGTCGTTCCCTACCAGGGTTGACGAGGTTCACCGGCAAGACACGGAGCTTCCTCCTGATTTGATGGTGAACATATGAATTGTAATAGTCCTAGAGGGTTACATTAATCTCAATCAGCGGTCGCTAACAAACGATCCAGTTCACCCTTCATGTCATCCATATTGTAGGGTTTGTGCAACACACCGGCAGGACGTTGACCTGGAAAGCTCTGCATTACAACATCCTCAGTGTACCCGCTGCAAAGTATAACCTTAACATCCGGCTTTATCCGTATAAGTTCCCCGAAAGCTTCAACTCCATTCATTTTGGGCATCTTGAAGTCGAGCATAACCAGATCAATTTCATTCAGGCGCTCTCGAAAAACACTCACTCCTTCCTCGCCATCAACAGCGACAATCGTGTTGTAGCCCAATACCTCAAGACGCTTAACAGAAAGATCCCGAACCCCCGCCTCGTCCTCAACTATGAGAATTGTCTTGTTTCGGGTAACAATATCAGTCGCGGAAACCTGGGGCTCAGCTAAGTCCATGGCTTGAACTGATGACACATGAGCCTCTTTCAACACTGGAAACAAAACACGAATTGTTGTTCCCTCTCCAACTCCGCTATCCACTATTATGGCGCCATGATGACTTTTTACTATACCCAGCGCCTCTGCCATGCCCAGACCACGACCCCAGAATTTTGTACTGAAAAATGGATCAAAAAGCTGGCGCTGAGTCTCAGCGTCCATGCCGCAACCAGTGTCTGAAACCTCTAGAAACACAAATCGACCGGGTTCGGGATGTTTTAGCGGGCAACTAAGGCTCAAATACTCCGTGTCGCAGTCCATGACTCCCGTAGAAAATCGCGCCTCGCCGTCCTTATCCCCAATCGCCTCACAGGCGTTGACTAGAATATTCCTTAACAAACTTCGTATTTGCTCTGGATCTCCCTTAATGTTTGGAAGTGAGTTGAAGCTTTCAGAGATCAGTGTGATATTTTTGGGAAGACCCAATTTCAGTTGGCTGAGATTGCTGGTCAAAAACTCGTTGAGATCCAAGTTCACAGGGGAATACAAGACATTGCCCGTGTAGACCTGCATCTTGCGAGAGAGTTCCGCTGATTGTTTGGCCGCCTCGACCGCGTTCTGAATGCTCGGTTTGACCCCCGAATCGGGAGCCAGGTCCATAAGGGCCAGTTCCAGGTTGCCCAACACTACTGCTAACTGGTTGTTAAAATCATGTGCGATACCTCCAGCCATCACTGCGAGACTCTCGAGCTTCTGCGTATGGAGTAGCTTACGCTCCATCTGCAGTCGTTCTCGTTCCAAACGTTCGCGGTCGGTAATGTCATGGATTATTGAAAAGAGCTGAAGAGCCCCATTCTGCTCAATCGTGGAGGAGTGAACTTCCACCGTGCGAACTTTTCCATTGGCAAGTCGGTGCGGAAAAATGAAGTAGTTGCGCTGCTCTTTTAGAATCAAATTACGAGTGGCTTCGACCTGCTCAGGGGGCAAGGCATTAATATCCTGTATAAACATTGAAAGTAACTGAGACTTCGTGTAACCATAGAATTGTTCCGCAGCCTTGTTCGCATCCAGTATTTTACCAGTCACGGGTTCGATCAGGAGCATCACTGCGCTGTGCTTTTCGAACATCCCACGAAACCGCCCTTCGCTCTCACGCAGTGCCTCCTCTGTCTTTTTCCGATCGGTAATGTCTCTGGCAATGGACTGAAATCCGACAATAGTGTCCTTTTCCATAAGAAGTTGAGTCTTCTGGCCGTACCACCTCGTTTCACCGCTTTTTGTCACAAAGGGAAATTCGTAATAAGTATCGGGAATTTGCTTTAGAAACTGGCGACTATAGAATCGACTGACATGCCCTCTGTATTCGTCAGGAATGAATTCCAGGTAATTCCTGCCGATGAGTTCTTCCTGAGAATATTGAATATGTTGAAGGCCTGCAGGGTTTACAAAGGTGAATCTCCCGCCAGGATTAGTGGTATAGACAATGTCATAGGCGTTTTGGACCAGACGCCGATATTTCTCTTCACTTTTCCTTAGTTCCTCCTCGGCCTTCTTGCGTTCAGTGACATCAAGCGTTGTTCCCGTTAACCGCTGAGGTCTGCCTTCCTTGTCATATTCTACCACCTTGCCTCGGTCCTGAATCCATTTCCATTCACCGGACTTGGTTCGCATTCTATATTCGGCCTCGTAAAAAGGAAGTCGCCCTGAGAGATGCCCGTTCAAAGCTTCTGAAACATTTTCCCAATCGTCTGGGTGGACGGCTCTTTTCCATGTACGAATGTGGGCATCCAGCTCATCTAACTCATATCCCAACATTTGTGTAGTCCTGTCGGCCCAAACACCCAGGCCGGTCTTTAGGTTCCAGTCCCACAACCCCAGCGCTCCTCCCTCTAAAGCTAGCCCCAAGCGCTGTTCACTCTCACGAAGGGCCAATTCCACTTGCTTACGCTCGGTGATGTCTTCGAAGATCCCGATCACACCAATGATTCGCCCTTGACTGTCGTGAAATGGCACCTTGATAGTATGCGCCCACCGCTCTTCACCGGCGAGTAGATAGGGTTCTTCAATGTCCTTAACCATACCGGTAGACATACAATCCCGGTCGTCGGCACGGTAAGCTTCAGCCAGTTCGGAGGGATGAAAATCGAAGTCGTCCTTGCCTACGATTTTTTCCGGGGTAGTCCCGAGGTCCGAGGCGTAGTTTCCATTACAAGAAAGGTAGATAGAATTGCGGTCTTTGATGAAAATACGTTGTGGAAGGTGCTCGATGAGACTGCGATGGCGCTCTTCGGTATCACGTAACGCCTCTTCAGCGGTTTTTCGCTCAGTGATGTCTCTTACGATCCCTAAAAAATATGTGTTTCCATTCAAAGTAAGAGCATTTATTGACACTTCTGCGTCAAAGGGCGACCCGTCTTTACGACAATGTTTCCAATAAAATGTCTGCGGACCTGAACCTGAGGCGGCATAAATGTATTTGAGCGCCTTTTCCGTCGAGTCAGCGCCATCTGGTTGCTTGTCAGGCGAAAATTCCGTCGGCGAATGACCTACTATATCTTTTTCTTGCTCGCACCCAAAAATTTGAAGCGCCTTTGAATTGCATTCAATGAATTTCGGACCATCGGACAGCAATATGGCGTCATTAGCAGTCTCGAATAGAGTACGAAATCTTTGCTCACTCGATCGTAATGCCTCCTCTGTCTTCTTCCGATCAGTGATATCATGAATGACTGAAAAGAGCAGAAAGGCTCCATTGTGTTCAATCGGGGAGGTGTGCACTTCCACCGTGCGAATTTCCCCATTGGCAAGTCGGTGCGGGAAAATAGCGTAGTTGCAATGCCCCTTTACAGCCAAAAGGCGTAAAGATTCGACCTCGGCCGGAGGTAAGATATTTATCTCTCGGATGTACATCGAGCGTAGCTGGGACATCGTGTAACCGTAGAATCGCTCAGCAGCCTTGTTCGCATCAACTATTTTACCCCCCACTGGTTCGATCAGGAGCATGACGGCGCTGTGTCTTTCAAACATCCCACGAAACCTCTCTTCACTGTTTCGGAGCGCCTCGTCTACCCGTTTACGTTCGGTAATATCGGCTGCAAGACACAAACCTGCGGGTCGCCCTTCCCACATGATCAAGGCTGAACTCATCTCCGCCCACTTCACGGTGCCGTCCTTGGATACAAATCTGAACTCATACAGAAAGGGGGAGTTGTCACCTTGTAGTCGGCGAATGTGGTATTGGTTAACCATGTCCCGATCATCCGGGTGAACAAAGGTTTCAATGGCCTGAGAGGCCAAACCTTCTTCTTTTGAATATCCGGTCAGCTCTGTAGCAGTCTGGTTTACAAACTTGATCCATCCGTCTTGGATTATGAAAATAGCTTCACTGGCCTTGTTAACTATCTCACGATATATTAACGCCTCTTCATTCAACGACATTTGAACAGCCTCGAATTCAGCTACCTTACGGCGGATCTCGTTTAATTCATCAATAAGCTGGTCCTGGGTCTTTTCATGATCTTGCATGGTAGGCTCCTCCTGACCGGAAGCTATGCATGTTAGGGGTGGGAGGGCTTGAGTATACCAAGCCTTAGTATTAGCTATCTAGGAGAAGTAAGGCAACTGTCAAGTTAATTTATGTTCATGCACGTAATTCCCATAACGTCCA
>JACWAG010000054.1 GCA_014874425.1 Syntrophaceae bacterium
CCCTAAAACCGTATAACCCAGTATAGAGCAAATTCTATGCCGCACGGGAAGCTGTTAGGCCACAATGGAACTGTTTTAAATGAGTCTGTCATTCAAACTGTGATACCAAGTTTTTTCATCCTCTGGATGAGAGTTGTTCGTTTAAGTCCTAAAATAGTAGCGGCTCCGTTGTGTCCTCCAATTTTACCGTTAGTCCTTTTTAGCGCCTTTGCAATATGGACCTTTTCCATGTCCTTCATTGTCATTATTGAGTTATCCTGAATGTGCAAGTCTTCGTCAATTCCTTGGCTTGGCAACCATAGTTCAGACTCACCCAGGATGACAGCTTGCTCTATTACATTTGACAGTTCTCTAATATTTCCAGGCCAAGTATAACGCCCCAGTTTCTCCATCTGAGCTTCACTCAGCCCTGGGTAACTCTTTTTATGCCTTGTGCAAAAATGCTTCAGAAAGTGTTTTGCAAGTAAAGGAATGTCCTCTATTCTATCCCTCAAGGGCACGATGTTGATCTGGAAAACGTTTATGCGAAAGAAAAGGTCAGGTCTAAACCGTCTTTTATCAATTTCATCCTTAAGGTTCTTATTTGTGGCAGCTACAAGGCGAAAATCTGAGTGAAGCGTTTTTGTCCCTCCGACCCGCTGAAATTCCTTTTCTTGCAATATACGCAGTAGCCTTCCCTGGGTCGAAAGTGGCAACTCCGAGACCTCATCCAAAAAAATTGTGCCGTTGTTGGCTAGTTCGAATCTGCCTGGTTTTGCCCTAACCGCTCCGGTGAACGAACCTCTTTCGTGACCGAAAAGTTCGCTATCTATTAGAGTGTCGGGAAGCGCAGCGCAATTCACCCTGATAAAGGGGCCATTTTTGATCAAGCTCTCCCGGTGAATTGCTCGAGCGACCAATTCTTTCCCCACTCCAGTTTCTCCGCAAATTAGAACAGTCGATTGCGTCGGAGCTACCTTGCGTATGAGGCCTTGCAATTTTATCATTGCATCGCTGGAGCCTACAATTTCTTCAAAGGGACGAAACTCGTCTTTGTCTTCTTTGGGAATCCTGTCATCCAGGGCAAGCCTTCGATTAAGGTGATCAATCTGCTCATAAGCTTGGGCACGATCAATTGCTATGGCGACCACAGATGCGAAAGCTGACAACAATTTTATTCTGTACGAGTTGGTTTCAAATGAGAAGAATCGGCTGTCCTGGTAAAGAACGCCAACTGTCTCATTACCTGATACAAAGGGCATAACTATGGCACGACGTAGAGTATGGGATTTGTTTTTGTTTATCTCATGCCAGGTCGTTTGACTGTCTGCTCGATCTAGCACAGACCGGATAATTTCCATGGCTTCGTTGAAACTTTCATCCACGACGTTTTCCTTGATAAGGTTTCTTGAAGCCACCAAGTCTATTGTATTAGAAATTGTGTTTTTTTTGAAAATAGCTGTCCGCTCGGCCCCTGTAAGCCTTGATATTAGAGTTATAATATTTGCCAGGAGTTGTTCCAGATTCTGCTGGTTCGTCAACGCTGCGTCCATTTCAGTTAGAAAATCGAAGAACAACTCCCCACTGGGTTCATTTTCATACGGAACAAGGTGGTCTAGATCTGTAGGAAAAGCCCCCCTCCCAATCAGCTTATAAAATTCCCAGGCCTTTTTACCGTAGATTTCGGCCTGCTCCCAGTTGTTGGTATGTAAATAGCGCCTGGCGATGTCTATGCGTATATTGGCCAGTTCCAGGGTTGGACCTATCGGCGCAACGTAATTCTCAAGTTCTATAAGAGAATTCAATTTCTGAGCCGGTTGCTTGTCCTCCTCCAAGTATTTGATCTGCATTCTACGGACCACCCCATAAGCGAGAGGACTTATGTGTTCCCTGGCGATCTTACTTAGATATTGAATTACAGGGTTCAATTCGACTGGTGAGATCCCCTTACTGTATAAAAGCAAGCCCGCTTCATAAGTGTGGGAGATGTTGAGGGCGTGATACCAACTCGATTTCGGAATTTTCCAAAGGATATTAAAATACTCCGCCGCCTTTTCGAAGTTACCTTCCAAACATTCAATATCTGAAAGACCGAGGCCGGCGATGACTTCTACCATAGGGATGCCTTCCTTTTGAGACAATTCCAACGCCATCGAAAAGTAACTGTAGCTATTTTTTTTCTGGCCAATTTGGAGAAGGATCGTTCCTGTGGAGATCAGGGCATAGGCTGCAATTGGCCAGTTATGATTTTTTATAGCCTGGTTGTAGATGGTTTCGGAAAGCCCTAGTCCCCGCTGGGGCATACCTAACTGACTGTAGCAGAGCGTAAGACTAAGCGCTGTGAGAAAGGAAAAGTCGTCAACTGTGACGAATTCCAATTCCCCCAAAGATGATTCATATGCCTGTATCGCTTTTGACAACTCACCTCGTATCCAATAAGATAACCCCTGTAACTGAAGTCCCCTCTTACGCAGTTCCAGGTCTTCTATTTCGCTTATAATTACCCAACCAAGATCGAAATGCTTTACCGCATTTTCAAATTGAAACGACATCCAGCAGTTTTGACCAATTAGTAGTTGCAATGCGGCTTCTGAACGTCTGTCTCCGATACTGACCGCCAAATCTAAAGCTAAACGGAGGAACCGGTTGACTTTTTTTAGGTCAGGGTGAAACAGGGAAAGGGAGGCTCGCCGTTCAACTGACTTAATGAATAACTGACACAAGTCAGTTGTATTTTCGGCATTCCTGTCAAAGATGACATCTTGTGCGAAACACAGCAAATAATCGTAGAGTTCTATTGCTGAGCGGATGTGGTGTTTTTTTTTCGTGAAATATCGCCGCTTCAAAAATTATGTCGACATCAGTTTTTTGAATACCCGCTAATAG
>JACWAG010000460.1 GCA_014874425.1 Syntrophaceae bacterium
ACGGATATGGACAACCATCCTCGTTCTGACACTCGTTAGCTTCCCTTTGATTTATTTTGGCGGAAAATATCTGCTCCTGGATTATCAGAAAAGAAGACTGATGACTTTTCTGAACCCTGATCTGGACCCATTAGGAGCTGGATATCAAATAATACAGTCTCAGATCGCAGTTGGGTCGGGAGGATTATTTGGAAAGGGGTTTTTGAACGGCACGCAAAACCAGTTGATGTTTCTGCCGGCGAAACATACAGATTTCATTTTTGCGGTCCTGTCTGAAGAGTGGGGGTTCGTCGGCTGTTTGACAATTCTTGTGTTGTTAATGGCTTTTATGCTCCGTGGCCTGGCGATATCCGGCAGGGCGAGAGACGATTTTGGAACAATGCTTTCAGTAGGCTGTATTTCAATAATTTTTTGGCACGTGGCAATAAATGTGGCCATGGTCATGGGAGTCGTTCCTGTAGTTGGGGTCCCTTTGAGTTTTGTAAGTTACGGTGGGTCCTCTCTGTTATCGTCTTTTCTTGTGACAGCGATCTTGACTTCGGTCAGTTCCAGGAGGTTTTCGCGCTAGATTGTAGTTTTTGCGTAACTTCATGAAGGCGGATTTAGAATATGAAGCCTAAACAAATTAATTTTCTAGAATTTATCGATAAGAAGGAAACAATTTTCAATTATTTCTTGAAGTTGATTTGTGGCTGTGTTAAGGAAGTCGCGACCGGCCCTTCGACCAGAGACAATTGCGCCGGTAATACAGGGAGGGCACATGCTCCGATTCAGGAAGACAAAGAGTGACGCAGTAACAGGATTTTTAGGTTCGCAAACCGAGTTTACCGGTAAGCTGTCGTTCTCTGGGATAGTTCACTTAGATGGGCAATTTGAAGGCGAAATCATCAGCCGCGGGACCCTGGTTATCGGTTCCGACTCAATTGTCCATGCTCAAATTCATTCGAACATTTTGAAGGTGTCCGGTGAGGTGCGTGGAGACGTCACTGCGACGGAAAAAATTGAGCTGTTTCCTCCTGCGAAGGTTTTTGGGCATTTGAAGACGCCGAGTTTGGTTATTGAAGAGGGCGTCATTTTCGAAGGCACATGTTCTATGGCGTCGTTTCAACCGGACATGCCGGAATTGGTCGGTGGTTCGGACGAAAAGGGACTTGAAGCAGGATCGATTGAAGTGATATCAGCCCAAGCCTGGCCACCCAATTATGAATCCCCGGACAATATTTCAAATGAGGAATCAGTTGAGGAGCCGGCTTCAGATCAGAATCGCTGAATCTAACCTTCGGACCCAGTTTCAGTACGAAAAAATTCTTGACACCCTTTAGCCCGGGGTGTTAGAAAATATGACACTTAAAGTCTGGGTCCAAAAAATATCCTTGCCAAAAAAATCAGATTGAAGCCGCCCTCCAGCGTGACACGGGGTATAGTCGTGCTAACTGGGCGAAAAACTTCTTGAATCAGGAGATCAAACCGGTGATAAATGTAAATTTCACTCTGTTTATTCAGCTGATCAATTTCCTGATTCTCTTACTCCTCCTCAACTCCCTGTTGTACAAACCGGTGCTGGCTAAAATACGGGAAAGAGACGCCAAAATTAAAGCCGACCGGGACAAGGCTTCACAGTTGGACGCTGAGGTTCTGGAGCAAGAGAAGAAACACCAGGAGGCGCTGATCGAGGCTAGGCAGGTAGCCGGCAATGAAAAGGCCGAGTTGCTTGCTGAGGCAAAAAAAAGTGAAGCGGACATTCTTGAAAAGGCTCGAATCGAAGCGGCTCGCATTGTGGATGATATGAAATCGTCCATTCAGGCGGAGTCAGAAAAGGCACGTACTGCCCTTAAGGGTGAGATGGCGCCCCTAGCGCAATCCATTTCGGAGAAGATACTGGGGAGGGCCATCTAATGGATTTCAAGAAAGTTCTTAGGAATCTCGCTTTTCTGTTAATTTTTGTACTGGGGGCCGTGACAATAGCAAACGCTTCCTCTGGCGGGGGAGAAGAGTCAACCTGGACCCCATGGCTGTTGCTGTGGAGAGTTATTAACACTCTGGCGCTTGTCGCTATCCTCGTTTACTTCGTTAAGAAACCTCTGGTTACCTTTTTCGTTGAGCGCAAGGACCAGATCAGGAAGGATCTTGCGGAAGCGTTGGAGCAACGCGAGACGGCTCTGCGATTGTTGGCGGATTATAAGGAAAAAATCGCAGGAATGGAAAAGGAACTGGAGCGTATGCGGGTTGAATTGAGGAAAGCTGCGGAGTCTGACAGCGAAAAGGTCATGGCCAACGCTGAAAGAATGTCCCTAGCCGTGGTCGAATCAGCCAAAATGACTGCCGAACAAGAAGTTCGAAAGGCCAGAGAGACCCTGAAGAACGAGGCGGTTGAATTGGCTGTGCAAATGGCCGAAACAATGATTCGTGAAAAGATTTCTGAGAAGGACCGCAAGCGAATCGTCGAGGATTACCTCGTTAAAGTCGGGGGGATGAAGTGATAGATACCACTTTAGCAAAGCGTTACGCGAAGGCTCTCGTTGAAATAGGCCAATCAAATGACGCATTGGACAAATATGGGAGCGATTTGACAGCTCTGACGGAAATTGTATCTCAATCCAGAGATTTTAGAGAAGTTCTCGTAAGCCCGGTCTTTACAAAAGAAGACAAGAAGAAGATCGCCGGCGAAATACTGACTAAAATCGGCGCGGACATTATAGTAAAGAATTTTGTTAACGTGTTGATTGATAGGAAACGTATAGATCAGTTAAACGGTATAGAAACGGCGTTTCGGTCCAGTGTGGACGAGATTCGTGGGATTACCAGAGGCGAAGTCATAAGCGCTGAACCTTTGGAGAAGTCCGACCTAGATCGCGTCACGGAAGCTCTTTCAAGAATGAGTGACAAAAAGGTTCTGGTAACTACTAAGGTTAACCCCTTTTTGATTGGGGGCCTGGTTGCCAGGGTCGGGGACATGGTTTTTGATGGCACCATTAGAACTCAGTTAAATCAGCTCAAGGAAAGCCTGAAGGGATAGGGAAAATGCAAATCAGAGCCGAAGAAATCAGTCAAATCATCAAACAGCAGATCCAGGAGTATGACAAAAAAGTCGAAGTCAGCGAAACCGGAACAGTCATTAGCGTAGGTGACGGTATCGCCCGACTACATGGACTCGAGAACGCAATGGCCGGAGAACTTCTTGAGTTCCCGCACAGCATAATGGGAATGGTCCTAAACCTGGAAGCGGACAATGTTGGGGCCGCGATCCTTGGTGAAGACGTTCACATCAAGGAAGGAGACACAGTCAAGAGGACCAACCGGATTGTGCAGGTTCCCGTAGGGCCGGGTATGCTTGGACGAGTGGTTGACTCTCTTGGTCAGCCCATCGACGGTAAGGGTCCATTAGATACTAAAGAGTTCCGCGTGATTGAGATAGTGGCGCCCGGCATTATCAAGAGGGAGCCAGTCAAAGAGCCACTTCAAACCGGTATCAAGGCGATCGACGCGATGATTCCGATTGGGCGTGGGCAACGCGAACTCATAATTGGCGATCGTCAGACAGGCAAAACGGCTATCGCTATTGACACGATAATCAATCAAAAA
>JACWAG010000008.1 GCA_014874425.1 Syntrophaceae bacterium
AAGGGCTGGAGGGATCGTCGTCACGAACAATCCATTGTACACAGACAGGGAGCTGGAACATCAATTCAAGGATTCCGGGTCCAAGTTTCTGGTCTCCCTGGATTTATTTGTGCCTCGAATGATCGCTTTGCGAAAGAAAACCGGCATCACTAAAATCATTTCGTGCCACATTCGTGATTATCTGCCTTCCCCGTTCAACCATCTGCCAACCTTAGTAGAAAGAGGTATGCATCTCGAAACTCCTGCGTCAGACAACGTGTTCGAGTTCGCAGACCTTGTGAAGAAAGATATTTCAACATTATATACTCACAAATGTAAATGGGATGACACGGCATGCCTTCTTTACACGGGCGGGACCACAGGTCTTTCCAAGGGCGTTCAATTGACTCACAAGAATCTATCATCCAACGTTCAACAGACTAACGCATGGTTCCCTGATTTTGAGCCAGGGACAGAAACAGTGATTGGGTGTCTTCCGTTTTTTCATTCCTTCGGGATGACCTCGTCTATGAATTGTGCGATTTTCTATGGATGGGGAGACGTATTGATTCCGAAGCCCGAACCGCAAATTATCCTTGAGGCTATTCAAAAATACAGGGTGACATTTATCTCTGCCGTACCGACACTGTATAATGGTATGATTAATTTTCCTGAACTGAAAAATTATGACCTAAGCTCGCTCAAAGGATGTTTTTCCGGCGGCGCGCCTCTACCCATGGAGACTATTAGGAAATTTGAGCAATTGACAGGGAAACAGATTTGTGAGGGTTACGGTCTTACGGAGTCTTCACCGACAACACACGTGAATCCATATGGCGCCAAAACGAAACCTGGAACCATAGGTCTGCCCTTTTGCAATACGGACGTGAAACTGGTAGACGCAAATGACTATGACAAAGAGATTACAACACCTGGGACTCCCGGTGAACTTTGCGTAAAAGGCCCACAGGTAATGGCTGGATATATCAACAGACCGCAAGAAACAGCCCTAACTCTCAAGGATGGCTGGCTCTTGACTGGTGATATCGCCATCTTTGATGAAGAAGGTTATTTTTCGATCGTAGACAGGAAGAAGGATATGATCATCTCGGGTGGTTTCAACATCTATCCACGAGATGTGGATGAAGTTCTCTTCTCGCACCCAAAGATCCTGGAGGCATGCGCTATAGGAACACCGGACGCATATTCTGGCGAGAGAGTAAAGGCGTTCGTTGTGTTAAAACCGGGAGAGATGGCCACTGAGTCTGAGATCATTGAATATTGCAAACAGAATCTTGCAAAGTATAAGATACCAAAGTATGTGGAATTCGTCGATAGCCTTCCCAAGAGCGCAATAGGTAAAATCTTACGGAAAGAACTCAGGCGTCTTGAATTAGAAAAGATTTCAAGTAACGCCTGATGTCACAGCAAATGTGGAAAACTTCCTTTTAGCGCCACACAAGGCTTTTGGTGTTTCAAGATCTCCAAGAGCCTTTTATATCTTTAAAAACTTGTTTACTGATGCGTGATTAAGGTCTATCATGTTACCAACATCCGGTTTTCTAAAGGGTTTTTGGGTACATTTTGACGTTTTAGCGCATGCTTTAGTAGACTGATTGTATTGATGAGGGGGCAGAACAAACTCTTAGCTACAATATGAATTGTACCTAAGGCGTTTGAACATCTTTCAATGATGTTGGTTGGCTAGGAGGTGATTAATGCTGGTCAAAGATTGGATGAGCGTAAAGGTGGTTACCGTAAATGCTAATGATTCCATGCAGCACGCCATAAATCTATTGATGGAAAACGACATTAGCATGCTGCCGGTTCTGGAGGATGGACAATTGGTAGGGGTGGTTACGGACAGAGACTTGAAAAGGGCGTCTCCATCGGATGCAGTAATGTTGGATATTCAGAGAATTCTTTACCTGCTGTCCAAACTTGAGGTTGGGGCTATCATGAGTAGGTATCCAATCACCTTATTCATGGACCACACTGTGGAGGAAGCGGCAGAGATTTTATTCAAAAATAAAATATCCGGCGCCCCAGTAATAGTGCCATCTGGTGAAATTAAGGGCATTATTACAAAGAACGATCTGTTCAAGGCCATTATGTCGTTGAGTGGCTTATCTCACCGCGGGGTCCAGTTCGGGTTTGTGCTTGAAGATAGGCCAGGTTCAATTAAAGAGGTTACTGATGTAATTCGACGTTATGACGCTCGTCTAGTGAGCATACTGAGTTCTTATGAATTAGCCCCCGAGGGATACCGTAACGTCTACATTAGGGCGTTCAACATAGATCGTGAAAAACTGGTCAGTTTGAAGGAAGAACTGAAGCGACAGGCCAAAATGTTGTATGTGGTGGACCATCGGGAGAACTTAAGAGAGATCTATTACTGAAAATAATTCGGCGAAATCTGGAGAGGGATCCATGAAGGAACGAATTCACCTGGCGCAGGGCGATTTAACAGAGTTTCTTGTAGACGCTATTGTCAACGCTGCAAACAACAGTCTTCTCGGCGGCGGCGGTGTAGATGGAGCCATACACCGGCAGGCCGGCCCTGAACTGTTGACGGAATGTCGGAGTTTAGGCGGCTGTGAAACTGGGGACGCGAAAATAACAAAAGGGTATTCGCTACCCGCTCTTCATGTCATACATGCTGTAGGTCCGGTTTATCGAGGAGGCCATTCAGGAGAAGCGCAAAAACTTGCTAGCTGTTACAAGCGATGTTTCGAGGTGGCTGCCCAGAATGGTTTAAAATCGTTGGCTTTTCCGTCCATTAGCACAGGAGCGTACGGTTATCCAATCAACGAGGCCTGTGAAATAGCCTTGCGAACTTCCTTGGCGCAGCTAAAACGCTTCCCGCAAATAGAGAGGACCATTTTTGTAACATTCTCGGGACGAGACTTACTGATTTACGCCAAACAGCTTGCAGAGTTATAAAAGAGATGGAAGAAAACCGATTTTAGGCTCCAAACAAAAGTCATTGAGGCCAAATTTGTAAGCTGACAAAAATCATTACACCAAAGGTAGCGATTAGCGCCCCTGATATTTTATTAAGGACCAGAATACCGTCCGTATCGAGTTTGCCATGAAAAAAGCTTACTAACCCGCTAAGTATTATCCACCAAAGAGATGATCCGCTAAATACCCCCAAAATAAGCATAGCCGTCCCATAATATTCTCCAGGAACCACCACGACTCCCGACGCTGCGAATATGGCCGCAAAAGACAAAATGGTTAGAGGGTTGGTCAGCGTCAAAAATAGAGTAGAAATATAATCCCCTACTAATCCCTCTTCAGATCCTTTGGTTGCTTTTTCTCTAGGTTTTGATAGAAAAATTCTGCTTCCCAAGTAACAAAGGAACACTCCTCCCATTAACCTGAGAACAACAGAATGCTTAAAAAGAAAATTTGATAGAAGGGTCAACCCAAAACCGGCTACAGCTCCATACAGACCGTCAGCGGTAGCGGCCCCAATCCCCGAAACCAAACCAGACATTCTTCCTCGGGTTAGAGTCCGCCTTATAAGCAGCAGCCCAATCGGACCAACAGGGATTGCCAGAGAAAAGCCTATTATCAAGCCCTTAATGAAATAGTCTATGACCATAAACTCATGGATTCAAGTCCCCGCGTTCTCAAAAAATCCTATTTTTCGTAGAAGGCAAAAAAATCCTTGGCGTATCCCTGATCATATCGTTTCATAGTATATTGCAACTGTTCTGGAGAAAGTCTATCCCGTTTTACTATTTTGTTGTTTTCGTCTCGGAAATAAAAATTGCACACGATATTGTGAATATTGGCGTCACCGTGGATCGCTCGTTCGCACCCAGCAAGCGCCAAAGCTCTAGCCAAATCTTTGGTGCTAACATGATGCCCCATGGCAAAAACCAAGTTTCCATCATCTCTGATTCCAAACGCAGTCCTGTTGGCAAGGTACCAGTAATCTTTGTTCATAGTGCTGCTACCGTCGTTATCAATAAGGAAACCACCAAGGCCTATCTCTGCGTCAGTAACTTTTCCATTTTTTATTACCTGATTTACCACCTTTCCACCCTTCAAAATCAGATGGCGTAACTGACGAGCGTCTTTAACTCTGGACACCGGAATATCATTGCTCCATTCAAGGACGTCAACCGAATCATCATTATATAATACCAGCGTAGCCATTCCCGGCACCATCGGGTAGATGACCTTGCCTCTAAATATCGCTCCCGCGCCTCTAGCATGTTGTTGCATCCACATCGCGTTCGTAATAGCGACAATTCTTGAGAGAGACTCGTGCGTGGTGGTGTCTGAAATCTGATAGATACCTGGTTCCGTTTGACCAATAAAAAGCCGCGCCTTGAGTCTGCTCATGTCGAAAACTGCCATATATACTACAGAGTTTGGGAACTCAACACTTGGCCGATAAACCGTTTTGAAGATTAACGGACTGCCATCAGATCCAACGGGAGTATCTGCGCTAACCCAAATACCCTCCCCTTCTATTTTGGGTGAAGAATATAGCGGAGGGATGTTGCTGAGAGGCCCAATACCACCACCCACCACTTTAGACTCCTGCTTCTTGGGGCTTGTGAAACCCTGCTCAATCTCTTTGTTCAGACCTTCGTCTTCAACTCTTGCGTTTAAACCTTTCCCCGTTTCCGTTGGAAGCTGGTTGAGAACCGCTTCCAACCAATCAGGTATCGGCTTATAGTCATATAAGGCCTTTTCTAGGTCCTTGTCGCTTTGTTGGGTTTTGACATCGTCTCTGATGTCGGTCGCTGATTTAAGGTCTTCAGCCGGGGCCGACGTTGATACAAATATGACGAATAAACATAGTATCAAAAGGAATGTTGGCTTTATAGAAATTAACAACAGTTTTCCCACCATCTCACTCCCTTCAAATTAATGAAGAATTTCAATTCAATTATCTTTAACCCGCTGATTGCGTTATTGTATTATAGCACAATGGTTTAAATAACTCAATCCGCAAGCCCAGAACATGGAATCAAGCATATGACTAAAATAAACTGTGTCAAGTGTTTTTATACAAAAAATCCCGTGACTACTTAAGTTTCTTGATCTCCAGAAGGATCTTTGACTCAATATTGAAAATCAGCTCTTATCATGTTAGAGCGTTCACGGACCACGCAAAAAGGAACTGAATGTTTATTCTCCAAAAAAGGTGAGAAAAAAGTGTCCCAATCATCAGATAAGGAAGAATTTGAAACTTCAATCGCTTCAAATTGCGTTAGTTCGAACCTTGTCGAAAATCCCGGCATTGAGAATATGAATTTCATGAACTTGGATCGAATCATCGAAATCATTGAGCCAATTAGAGTGAAAGGTCCACAATCAGGCGTAATTTCCGGTGTCTCGATCGACACGCGCAAACCTATGGGAGATGATCACATTTTTTGGGCCATTAAAGGACCACATTTTAATGGCGCCGACTTTGCTATAGGCGCTCTAAGATCAGGCGTTAGAGCCGCCGTTGTAAGCCAGGCCGACCTTCTTGAGAAGCAGTTACCTTCAAACGGAACGCTCATTCAGGTGAAGGATACCCTGGAAGCCCTACAAAAACTTGCCACTTTCCATAGAAGTCAATTTGATGTCCCTGTCATAGGAATATCCGGTAGCAATGGTAAAACCCTGGTCAAAGAGATGCTAGCCGCTATACTATGCCTTGACCGTAAAACCTACAGGTCTCCCCTTTCCTACAACACTCAGATAGGAGCAGCGCTTGCGCTACTGGGAATTCGGCCTGAACACGAAATTGCCATAATAGAAGCAGGTATAAGTCTACCGGGGGAAATGGCCAAACTTGAGCGTATGATCAGACCGGATCACGGGATTCTGACAGTGATCAGCAAAGCTCACATCGGAGGCTTGGGAAGCCTCGAAAACACTTTAGAACAGAAGGTAGAACTATTCAAGAATATGAGGAGTGATTCATTCCTGGTGTTGAACGCTGATGATCCTTTGAGTATGAGTTACGCTTCTCGGGCCACAGCAAGAGTGGTGACATTCGGATTTTCTGCGGATGCTAACGTTAGAGCGGAAGCGCCTTGCCCATTGCCGGAAAAAGGTCACTCCTTCCGGATGAAAATATTTAACCAGCATGTGGACATATCTTTGCCACTAGCAGGACATTTTAACATAGTAAACGCTCTGGCCGCAGCCTCAGCCGCTAAAATGTTGGGGGCATCATTAGAAAACATTAAAAGAGGGCTGGAAGAATTTCGCCCTTCACCCATGAGGCTGGAGATTCACACGACAGTGACCGGCATTACACTTATCAACGATACCTACAATTCCGATCCTGCTTCGGTAAAGGGCGCAATTGACGCTCTGACGAAGGTTGGAGAAGGTAGAAGAAAGATTGCGATGCTTAGTGAAATGTTGGACTTGGGACTCCATAGTCGTGAAGAACATATCGCGGTAGGAAATGACGTAGCAAAGGCCGGCATAGATTACCTGATAACAGTCGGGGAAAACGCCCAGCTTATTGGCAGGGCCGCCTCTAACGAGGGGATGAACCCCAAAAATATCGTGCATACTAGAACTTACAGCGAGGCTGCTCGAGAACTTGAAAAGATCATGAATCGTGGAGACGTGGTCCTTTTTAAGGGATCACGTTGGTTTCGCCTAGAAAGGCTTGCACGTGACCTGGTAGGATCGATAGGTCCAACGAGACTGCTTGTGAACCTGGATGCGATTGCGGCGAACATCAAGAAGATAAGGGCTATCGTCGGTGATTCTGTTGAAATAATGTCGGTCGTGAAAAGTTTTGGCTATGGAAACGATTCAATTCGAACATCCAAGGTGGCGCTTGAGAACGGCGTAACATATCTGGCCGTAGCATTTCCGGATGAGGGGGCGACGTTGCGGGAAAACAGGATAGACGCCCCGATTCTTGTGTTCAATGTGTTACCCGAAGAAGCGGACAAAATAATCAGGTACAGGTTGAATAGCGCTATTCCCTCTCTGGACCTTGCTGAGGCGTTAAATATGGCGGCAAAAGGGTGTCCCAAAATTCCTGTTCATTTAAAAATTGATACGGGGATGGGTCGATCCGGAGTTTGGCACGAGGAAGCCATGCCTTTCATAGAGCGGGTTTTTAAAATGGAAAACCTGTATGTCGAAGGTATCATGACCCATTTCTCCAGCGCGGATGACCCTGATTCCGACAATTACACGCTGACTCAGATAGCTGCGTTCAATCAGGTATTGGACAAGGCCGCCAGGCTTGGGCACTCTTTTCGTTATGTCCATGCCGCCAACACTTCGGCTCTTGTGCGGTTCCCGGAAACCCGTTACAGCATGGTAAGACCAGGTCTGGCGATTTATGGAATGTACCCTTCAGCCTCTGTGAGTAATCTCGTGGATCTTGATCGGGTCATCACGTTTTCAACGAAGATAGCCCAGATCAAGTCGCACCCTGCAGGCCGCTGCATATCCTACAACCGACGCTTCATCACGTGCAGAGATTCGCGTATCGCAACTCTGCATGTTGGATACAACGACGGTTACCCGAGGTTTCAATCTAACCGGGGACATGCGCTCGTGAGAGGTCAAAGGGCCCAGGTTGTCGGTACCGTCTGCATGGATACTCTCATGATCGACGTTACCGATATACTTGAAGCCTCTGTAGGTGATGAAGTAGTGCTAATAGGCAGGCAAGGCGCCGAAGAGATTCTTCCTGATGAAATAGCTTCAAATGGAGGGACCATAAATTACGAAATAGTCTGCAAGATTTCACCCAGAGTTACTCGCATTTTTGTGCAAAGTTAGCGGCATCCTGAAATACCTTTTGTTGAGGAAGTTAAAATCAGAGGCTTTAAGGTAATGTAATGGGTCGTATCCTTTACGGAGTCATGGGAGACGCTCGAGGTCATGTTACTCGGGCGCTTACCGTTGCTCAAGAAATGCCCGGGCATGAATTTCTCTTTTTAGGTGGGGGGAAAGTTCACGATCTTCGATCCGAGGGCTACAATGTTGAAGACATTCCCATGCTCTCTACCTATTACAAAGAGAATAGGGTCGATATGCCTGCGACTGTTGGAAACGCCCTGAGGGTACTTTGCTGTGGTTCAAGAATTAGAAATAGGATTGCTGACGTTATAAGAAGCTTTGATCCAGATCAAATATTGACCGATTACGAATATTTCACCCCATTAGCGGCCCGTAAGTTGGGCCGGGATTGCGTCAGCCTGGACCACCAGCACATACTCACTCATTGCGACTACCAATCACCTCCATCTGAAAGATTAAGCCGTTTTCTCACTTGCTCAACAGTTAAATATTTGTACAGTAACTGTTCCAGATTCCTAATTGTTTCATTCTTCAATCTCTCGCCGAAGGACCCTAAAAACACCGTTGTTTTGCCTCCATTGATCCGGGAAGCGGTCAGGAGTACCAAAACCCTCACCGGTGATCATGTCCTTGTATATCAGACATCGCCAACGTTTCACCGTCTTTTCCCTTTGTTGGAAAAGGTCAACTCCAAGTTCATCATTTACGGTTTCGGGGCAAGACCTGCCCAAAAAAACCTCATTTTCAAAGCTCCTTCCACACAAGGTTTTCTCGAAGACCTCGCATCGTCACGATACGCCATCACTAACGGAGGCCACAACGTCCTATGCGAAGCCATTTACTTGGGGAAACCCGTCCTGGCTTTCCCTATCGCCAAAGCTTATGAACAGTTCATAAACTCTTATTTTCTGACTGTGTGTGGATATGGAAGCTATTCAGTTTCTCTGAACCCGTCCGAACAACTTTTTGTCGATTTTGAAAAGCGTCTTGATGAATTCAATGAAAATATCAAAAAAGGACACTTTCTGGGAAATCAGGAATTGGCGCATTTACTGGAAGACCTTATTTCTAGATAATAATAACGGGTAGTATTAAACGATGCTTGCGGGATTGGATTTAAGCCATAACTGTAAAACAAGTAAGGTCCACAACTCTTTTCTGTAATCCACCTTGCCGTCATTATGCTTTGAAATCATATCTTCGACAACTTTAGGTTTGAAAAGCCCCTGTTTTTTCAAATTGGAGGCCCCGAGTGTTTCTTCAACCAACGGTCGAAGATTTTGTTTCAGCCATAGAGCTGTGGGGATGAGAAATCCTCTTTTTTTCCTGTGCAATATAGATGGGGGAAGATGATTTTTGAGGGCTTTTTTTAGAAGATACTTGCGGTTAAATTTCTTGATCTTCATTCTCGAAGGGAGGCTGAATACAAACTCGGCCACATCTTTGTCCAAGAAAGGCGCCCTGACTTCCAACGCGTGCATCATCGAGCACCTGTCAACCTTAACGAGTATATAGTCTAGAAGGTATTGCCTGGCAAACAGGTAAAAGACCTTATCCAGAGAATTTATCGCTTTAAAATTTTCAAACAGCTCCTTAGTCTCTTTATAGAGACCTTCCGAATCGGAAGCTGGAAACGGAAAATCCTTCCACAATTCCCTTTCAAATTCTTGAGAGAAAGCGCCTACCCAAATCTGACTACGGAGCCATTGAGGAGCGTCTACTCCGCGAATGAATTTTTCCGCAACGTGTCTAGGACTAACATATCCTGTTGATAGGGGCAGTAGCGAGCAAAAAGGTTTCAGGACACCATCTCTTAGGACTTTCGGCAATTTAAGATAGTAGTCAGCCAAAATCGAGCCAGTGTAATATTCGTAACCTGCAAAAAGTTCGTCTCCGCCATCTCCTCCTAGGGCCACAGTAACTTTTTTACGAGTAATTTGGGACAACAGAAAAGTTGGGACCATGGACGGATCGGACATAGGCTCATCCTGGCGGGAAACTATTTTCGGCAACAGGCTGCCCGCGTCAATTGCGCTCAAGGTTTCTTCATAATGGTCCGTGCCAAAGCGGGTAGCTACCAACCTTGAATAAGGAGATTCGTCATAACTCGATTCACTGAAACCAATACTGAATGTTTTTATTTCCGGACCAGTTACGTGTTCACTCATCAAAGCGACAACAGCGGAAGAGTCAATCCCACCACTTAAGAAAACCCCTAGAGGAACATCGCTTACAAGACGTCTCTTTATGGCGCGGCTTAGCAGATGTCTTATCCTCTCGCAACATTCTTCTTCCGACAGAATAGTTTTCTTACTTGGAACAGGAAGGTCCCAGTAACAATTTGTTCCTATTAAACCTTTTCGGAATGTCAAAAAATGGCCAGGCTTAAGCTTTGAAACATTTCTATAAATCGTATTCGGAGTTGGAACATATTCGTACGTGAGGTATTGGGCTATAGACCGTTTATCAACCTCCAACTTAACAAAAGGAAGGTCCTTGAACGATGACAACTCGGAAGCAAAGACGAATACATTACTCTGAAGCGTGTAGTAAAAAGGTTTTTTTCCAAAACGGTCCCGTGCTGCAAAAAGGGTCTGGGTTTTAGTGTCCCAAATGACAAAGGCGAACATCCCCTCAAAGATTGCGAGACAATCTGATCCGTAACAAATGTAAGCCTTAAGAAGAACTTCCGTGTCGGATCTAGTTTTGAAAGAGAAGCCTCTCTTTTCCAGATCACTGCGTATTTCACGAAAATTATATATTTCTCCGTTGAATACTATCACGCTGCCGGTCGAGTCATCGACCATCGGTTGCCAACCAGCTTCCAGATCTATAATGCTGAGCCTGCGATGCCCCAGAACCACTGGGGGTTTTACATACGCCCCACCCCCATCGGGACCACGATGTCGAATCGCGTCCATCATCCGGTTGATCCAGAGCGTTTGCAGTTCTTCAGTCCCTTCCGAGTTCACGAATCCCGCTATGCCGCACATGAAATTTTATCTCCAGTACAGCCGGAATTTTTTAGGTTTTTCCCAGAAATAAAATGAAGCAATTGGTTTTCCATAAATAAGGCTTTGCTGACTAATTGGAATTGCCTATTGGGCCAGCTTTCTTTGACACCAGGAATTCACGAAGAGCGTTTCTCGCCAATTGGTCCGCCTGTTCATTTTCAGGGTGTCCGAAATGTCCCCGGACCCAAATCCATTCAATATCGTGCTTTGAGTTAAGGTCATCCAATCTTCGCCACAGGTCCTCATTTTTTACCGGTTTATGCTGAGATGTTTTCCAGTTTCTAGCTTTCCAGCTCTTCAGCCACTCGGTAATCCCCAGCATGAGGTATTTTGAATCGGTGGCTATGCGAATGGAACAGCTTCTTTTCAAGGCTTCAAGCGCTTTGATCGCGGCCGTTATCTCCATTCTGTTGTTAGTGGTAGCTGGTTCGACACCGGCTAAAGTTTTCTCATGCGCGCCAAATCGTAAAATTGCGGCCCACGCTCCCGGGCCTGGATTTCCTTTACAAGCTCCATCAGTAAAGATTTCTACCCTAGAATTTGTGGACGACACTGTTTGGTTGACTCTCTACTCTATTTCAATCTGATGTAGTCTTCACGATAGTTTTTCTCGTTCTTGGACCATCAAACTCACAGAAAAAAATCCCCTGCCACTCACCAAGAACCAGGTTCCCCCCGGTAACTATTACCTGTATTGACGACCCCATTAGGGAAGCCTTTATGTGAGCGTCAGAGTTTCCTTCAGTGTGTCGATATGCCCCCTCGACTGGAATCAGTTGTGACAGCTTACGATTGATATCAGAAACAACTGAAGGATCAGCAGCCTCGTTTATTGTTATCCCAGCCGTGGTATGCGGAACATAGACCAAAGCTGTCCCTTCCTTTAGACCAATTTCGGCGATGGCTCGCCTAATTTCGGATGTAATGTTTAAAAATTGTACCCTTGAAGAAGTCTTGAGCGTAAAAGTAAACATCTTTAGTCACTTTCCATTGATTCATCTGTGGTAAATAACGCGTCTGCGAACTGACGGGCGTTAAAGTCCCGCAAATCGTCCATCTTCTCACCTATTCCTACGTAACGAATAGGAATTTTCAATTCTTTTGAAATACCGATGATCACCCCACCTTTCGAGGTACCATCCAACTTTGTCAGGGCGACGCCAGTGACCGGAACAGCTTGATTGAAGGTCCTGGCCTGCAATATGGCGTTCTGCCCCATTGAAGAGTCTATAACAATCAAAGTCTCATGCGGGGAGTTGGAAATTTTCTTGCCAAGAGTTTTGTGCACCTTCTTCAGTTCGTCCATTAACGGAATACGGGTGTGAAGGCGCCCGGCGGTATCGACCAGGACAAGCTCGAAGTCTTCTTTCACCGCTCGGTCCATAGCTTCAAAAGCTACAGATGAAGGATCAGCCTTAGCCTTTCCCCTCACCACCTCACAGCCTATCCTGTCCCCCCATATCTGCAACTGCTCGACTGCAGCGGCCCTAAACGTGTCGCCGGCGACAAGCATTACTTTTCGATTTGCTGCTTTGTGTCTAGCCGCAATTTTGGCGATAGTCGTCGTCTTACCGGAACCATTGACTCCCACAACCATGACTACAAAAGGCTCCATGCCATACCCCACTCTTAGAGGGGATTCAACTTTTTCGAGAGATTCCCTTATCATTTCCTGAATGTGTCTTATGAC
>JACWAG010000461.1 GCA_014874425.1 Syntrophaceae bacterium
ATAGCCTTCATGTTTGATTATGCCGGGCATCCAGATGAAGCTTTTTTCGTCCACCGCTAAGTCTTCCCAAACATTGTTCTTTAAACCGATAAAGGCAGAGAGTAGCCCAGCGGACCAGAATTTCTGTTGGACCAGGTCGACCCACTGCTGAGGGAAATAACGTGGATGGATCACATTAAAGATGTGTTTTACCGGGATGTTACAAACTACGTCAGACGCTTCCAACAACTCGAATTGACCCTCTTTGGAACGAATGATCACACCTCTGGCTTTTCCATCCTCAATGATGAGTTCCTCTACTGGAGTGGCTCTCCGGATTTCTCCGCCAGCATCATTGAGGGCTTTTTCCATAGCCAGAGGAATAGCCATACATCCAGGTTCCGCTACGGTAGCGACGGACCCTGAATGGAGATTCATTCTAATGTCCCTAGCCATCGCCATGTAACCCAAAAAATCCCCGGCAGGCGCCATCTTGGGCTCGGCCATAGCGTTCTGGCAGGCCATGACAACCTTGATGTAGTCGTACGCCTCCTCATTATTCGTGAGGCCTCTTTCTTCCAACCAAGTCTGGACGTCGATGTTCATGGCGGCCGAGCACTCTTCCATGCTGAGTGATCCCATCTGTTTCAGCGCAGAAAGGGTTGCTTTGTATCCCTCTTCTGTTTGCCACGGATAGGGTTTTCTTGGTGGGACCTGATAAATTTCGTTTGTTCTCGAATCGACGAACCCAAGCCCCTTGTTGACAGGCATGTCCACGGGTTTTCCAAGATAATCCAGGAGTAATCGGCAACGTGATTTGTTTCCCCAGAATAGTCCGTGACCACCGTTCTCAAATGTGAAACCGTCCAGCCTTCCTTCCTTCATGATGGTCTTAAGATCAGGTTCGCAGTACGAAACCCAACATCGTGAATCAACCATCGACTTTCGTAGTCCAACATCATCTAGTTCCAGCCCGTCTATAACTACCTTGTCACCTTTTCCGGTGTAAGACGCTACCCGACCACCAATGTGAGGAGCCTTCTCCAGGACCAAGACCTTTTTCCCAAAGTTCTTTGCAAGAAGAGCTGCGGCGCCAATTCCACCGACTCCCGATCCAATTACAATTACGTCATATTCCTTTTTGGCCATCTGAATTCCTTCCCTTTGCTTTTAGTGGCGTATATTTCGTTGGCGATTCTCGCTGATTTCTTGCAAAAAAGGCGCCGTTTGATTGTAACCGCTTAACGATCGGTTTCTTACGTAGTTGACTTGAGGTATGCAATCCGATGACGTAACGCTGCACAACATGTCGATTCTCGTGATCCAAATACTGCGCAAACCCCTTGACTGTAATATAAACTGCTGCTAGCTTGGACATCTACATGTTCACTACTCGTCTGCATAAAGGAAAGTGAGTCTAATTATGGTCATTGATAACGCCCTAGGCCGGGAAGATGGTTACCATCGCCTATTGGCAGCCAGCGCTCTGTTCAGTGGCGCTTTCTGTATAGATTGGTTAGTGGACTTGATGGTTGGAAAGAAGCCTTCCCATATTCTGGGCCAGTTGGACGAAGCAGTGCACGATGGGTGGTTGCTCCAACGGACCCCTGGTTACTATTGCTTCAAAGACGCAAAAAAAAGAGACAAATGGAGAAACTCTCTTACCGAGATGGAACAAACAGCCTTACACCGCCGCATCTCGGATATTTTGATGGGAGAGTTCGCCGACGATGACAGCGCTGTGCATATCGCTGCAGATCATTTGTTACATATCTGGAATGACATTCCTAGATGCCGATGTCTTGTGAGAGCGGGCGATGTACACCTGGAGGCGTATCGTAATGAGGATGCATTACAATGTTACAAGAAGGTGCTTGACGATCTTACGGACCTCTCAGGAGAAGAGGAAGATCTTCTGTTCAGTGAAACCGCGATAAAGTACGCCAAGATTTCCCCAGGAAGACACGATACGGAAAAAGTACTGTCGATTCTGAGGTCCGCTGTAATAAGGGCTGAGCGAAGGGAAAGTAAATCTAATCAGGCTCTATTGAACATGCACATAGCCAAAAACGAGTGGCTCAGGTCGCATTACTCCAATGCTCTGAAGCACTTTGAACAAGGCTGGGCAATGGCCAAAGAACTCAATGATTCTAAAACTATGCGCCTGGCCACAGTCTTCAGCACTTTTTTCCACTTTTGGCAGGGACGTTTCAGAGAAACAATCGAGATCTACGAACAATCGGTTCCAGATATAGAGAGATATCCTCAAAGAGGATTCCCACTTCTCGCCATTATCACTGTAGGTTACTGTTATTCCCAGATCGGACAGGTCACTCAGGGATTAGGAATGCTCGATTCAATCCGGACGCAATGTGAAGAAAACGGAGACCGTTACATGGGCGCCTATACGCTTGGAAATATTGGAAACATACTTCTGGAAATAGGCCGGATAGACGACGCTGTCCAGTTTCTTGAAAGCGCCTCGAATCAAGCGCAGCAGGTCCACAACGACTGGGTCTGGATCAATGTAAAAACAGCTTTGGCGTATGCATATTTTCTAAAAGGCGAGAAACAGATTGCCGTTGATTATCTAAAGGAATTTCTACAGGCAAGTAGAAAAGTGCAAGTTACTGTATACCTGTATCCACATCTAATGGAACTTTGTGTTGCGATGAAGGAGGGGAAACTTGAGCAAACTGACGGTTTGGACTTGAAGAAAGAGATCAGGGACACGTTGAACAGTGAAAACATATTTATGAAAGGAATAGCACAGAGGTGTAACGGTATTCTAGAATTTATGGAGGGGGCGCATTACGACAAAATCATGCAATCTTTGATGGCTTCCGTCCAATTTCTTGAACAGTCTGGTAGTCAGGTTGAACTCTCCAAGACCTTATTGTCTGTAGCTCGTGTGGAACTGGCATGGGGCAACAAAGAAAAAGCTCGAGAACTGGTTTTCAGAGCGACCAGCGACACTGGTCGCTTCAATGAACGGTTCGTGCCTGACGATCTAATGGGCCTGGTTAAAGATAGGCCTGAGGGAGAAAGCCTTTTGAAGGTAATCCTGAACCTGGGCCAGCAAGTCGTAACTATCCGGGAGTTCAAGGACCTAGTTCAGCACATCATATCAACGGTTAATGGAATCACCGGCGCGGAGAGGGGCGCCATATTCCTTCTCAACCACGAGACCGATCCTGAAAAGCCTATGTTGAGGGCGTCCAAAAACCTCACCACCGAACAAATAGAACATCCTTGTTTTGTCTCTTCATTGAAGATGATTGAAGAAGTCGCTGAGGCCGGTAAGGGTCGCGTCATGGGCATCAATTCAGAAGAAGATTCCGGAACTTTTTCTAATGAAAACATTCGCTCCAGGATTTGTGTTCCGATGATCCTTCGAGACAAGACAGTCGGTGTTCTTTACCACGACAACCGGCTTCTCAGTAGCGCATTTAAAGAATCCGATTTGGAACTCCTCTCTTATTTTGCGGCCCTAGCCGCTTTTGCTCTTGATAACGCC
>JACWAG010000055.1 GCA_014874425.1 Syntrophaceae bacterium
AAGGTGGACGCGCCATATCCGGCCAATCAGAAGGCGCTTCAGGAACTCGTAGACTCAAAAACGCAAACGCTCATAATCGAAGAAACTTATCCAGTAATTGAACTTCAGTTGATCGATAAGACGAAGGTTGTAGGCAAGATCTCCGGCGACGTTCCCCAACAGGGAGAACTTACCCCTGAGGTTGTTGAACGCATTATCATGAATTTCTCCGGCCTCGAAACCGAGGATAGGGTCTCCCCAACAATTAGCGCCAGACGGCCGTCCCTTTGTGCGGGATGCCCGCACAGGCCTGCATTTTTTATGATAAAGAAATTGTTCAGTGAGTCCATATTTACGGGAGATATCGGCTGTTACACCCTAGGTGTGAACCTTGGCGCTGTCGACACCTGTCTTTGCATGGGAGCTTCGATCGGAATGGCTTCCGGATTCGCTCATGCCGCCGATAAAACTGACAACGATCAAGTTGTAGCGACAATTGGAGATTCCACCTTTTTTCACGCAGGGGTCCCTGCCCTTATAAACGCTGTACACACCGGGGCCAATTTTGTGTTGGTATTGATGGACAACAACGTTACGGCAATGACAGGAGGACAGCCCACTCCGGCTACCGACTTCCTCGCTGACGGGGCTCCGGCAGTACCAGTCGACATGGAGAAATTGATTCGAGGTTGTGGCGTAAAATCCCTGGAAGTCGTTGACCCATATGATTACAGGGCGCTGGAAGAAGCTCTCTCTTCGGCTAAATTCTTTTCTCACGAAAAAAGGTCCGGGGTTTCAGTTGTGATTACTCGTCGCGCTTGTATCAGAAGTCGCTCAAGCAGCGTTTCAAATATAAAGTTTCAGGTGGGTGAAAACTGTGATCGATGCATGACATGTATCCGAGACCTTGAGTGTCCCGCAATTTCATTCGTCAAACAGGAAAAGACTGTCCAAATTGACCTGGACTTGTGCTCTGGTTGTGGTTTTTGTGTCGATGTTTGCCCTTCACAAGCCATTGCTGCCTGGAGAAATGTAAAATGACTCAGATGATTCTTTGCGGTAGAGGCGGTCAGGGAATTGTATTTTTAACCAGACTGTTGGGGGATATAGCAACCCAGAAAGGTCTAAACGTCATTTCGTCGGAAACTCACGGTATGGCTGTTCGCGGGGGATCTGTAAACAGCCACTTGAAAATTGGACCGTTCTCTTCTCCATTGATAAGATGGGGGCAAGCGGACTGTGTTGTTTCTCTGAATTCCTCAGAGACCCTTAATAACAAACATTTCCTAAAGCAGGGCGGAATTATTTTTGAGAATTCATCAGCTCGGTCAGAATCGGGTTTGTACAGGATGGACGCTTCAAATATAGCGCGCTCAATTGGCGGGATACAGCTCGAAAATGTTGTTTTGCTTGGGTTCTCAATATCTTTAAGTAATCTTGAAATTTCTCTGGATGATATTAGACAAAAACTGGCAGGGGAGTCTCGTTATATGACGCGTGAACATAATTTGGCCGCCCTGGAAGCCGGCGTTAGGTCAGCCGAGGCTTTATTAATGTAAACAATGTTACGTGAGCTAACTTTGTCGCTCAATTTGTTTCGGCAATTAGACTGTCTAAAGGTGATGTTGTATACTGGTTTAGAACAGCGCGACGTGATAGAGTTGGTGAAAGAGTATAATCCCGGAGGCCGATTGTGAACATAGAAGACGTTTTGTTAGGATTGGCGGACAGGATACTCGATATTGATGAAGCGTCAATGGCTTCGCTGCAGGAAAAATATCTGAAAAAGGTAGCTGAGTTTTCAGCGTCCCGAGATTGGGAAAGGGCAATTATAGTTTATTTTATGATAAGTTCCGTCAGAGTCAAAAACAAAATTTTCAATGATCGCATCAAGAGCAATGGTCCCAAAGATCCGGTAAAGCCTTCCAAAAGTCTGTTCAAAGTCATAAAATAGCTTTACTGTTAATTCATATTCTAAACAAAAACCAACATGTAATTGACATTAAATGTGTTTATACTCAAATGGAACCTATTTTTGATTTGATTTTCTAATAAAACAAAGTATAATAAGAGTGTCAAGGTCTTGTGTGTTTTACACAGGGGATTTAGCAATTCAAGACACGCGACGGATTTAGAGCAACGTTGTCATGAAAAGGCGTAACCACCTGTTGCAAAAGGAGAAGCGTCATGCGAAAGAAATTAATGGTCCTAATCAGCGGGGCCCTCAGTTTGGCTTTTGTTCTGGCCCCAGGAGTATGTCAATGGGCTCAAGGCCAAGCAGGTTATGAATACAACACGTCTTCATTAATGCAGTCCCCATCCGACGCGCAAAACGGGCAGATGCCGCAGGCATATTACCCATACTGGACCAATTATTTGGATAACCTCCAGCGTGATGGCGGTTATTACTCGGTCACAGGGAATTACGGGTCCACGCCGGTGACCAGTTATTATCCGGCCAATCCTTCTAATAATGCGACATCCCCTCAGGTTACAAGTCAATCAGGAATGTACGATAATTCCCAAAACTACTACGGTACACAGCAGCAAGGGTACCAGCAGCAGCCTCAAACATCGCCTTATCAATCGTACCAGGCTCCTGCGGCAAATGTGCAGACTCCCGTAGCGCATGGTAAGAAGACATCCAAAAGACACAAACCAACAACTGCTTCAATGCAGGCCCAGCAACAGGATTATTACGGGCAGCAACAACCTGGCTATTCTCCTCAGCAGCAGACTTACGGTCAAAATCCAACCTATCCTCAGCAGCAGGCTTATGGTCAACAAGGATATGGACAGTAC
>JACWAG010000462.1 GCA_014874425.1 Syntrophaceae bacterium
GTCAGGAGCTGATGTCATTGTGATGCTACACCCTGATTATCAATATTCGCCACGTCTTGTGCCCGCGATGGCCGCCATGATCGTTTCCGAAGAATATGATGTGGTCATGGGGTCCCGGATCCTTGGAGGAAAAGCAAGAAAATCGGGTATGCCTCTTTATAAATACATCTCTAATCGAGCGCTGACATTCGTGGAAAATTTATTGTTGGGGTCTAAGCTGTCGGAGTTTCATACAGGATACCGGGCATTCTCAAAGAGAGTTCTTGAAAGTCTGCCAATGCACCAAAATTCAGATGATTTTATGTTTGATAATGAAATGCTGGCGCAAGCCATCTTTTTTGATTTCAATGTGGGAGAGATTTCGTGCCCTACAAGATATTTTCATGAAGCTTCATCAATTAATTTCCGAAGATCCGTAATATATGGGTTCGGGGTTTTATGGACAGCGATAAGATTTAAACTTCAGAAACTGGGGATCGGCAATTTCCGCATATTTGACGGTTCGTCTTCTAGGCCACAACGTGGGTATTACTCGGAAGTCGAATAGGTTAGTTTCAATAATTAGGTAAAACTTTCTTTCAAAATAGCGCAGGGCGGCTCGTTTCAGCTCGATAACGATTGGGCTGATCAGCGGTTCGGTAGCTTATCTTTTGGCTCCACCTGTTGCAACAACTAAGTCTATATAAATTAGGTCAGTAGCGTGGCTAGTTAAAGTCGCGGGTCTGCCTATCGCTCGTTGGAAAGTAGATAGCCTGACTAGTAATCCCTATTCTGTGTTCTGACAAACCACGTAATATCCAAGACTTAATCGATAGAGTCAATGTCGTCGGGGCACGCGTTCGGAATAGCGCGCTATGAATACCAATTTCAGGATGATATCTTAGCCTATGTCGTAATTTTATAAACAATTTTCTAGATAATTGATATATCATCTGGAATTACTTTTATATTTTACTTGACAAAATGAAAAAACAAGCTAATCTCCACCTTGCACTAAATAAGAACCCTGAGGGAGGGTGTTATGCTAAGAAGGTGTATCAATTACTTGTGTATTTTGACTGTTTTGTTAATGGTAGGGGTCGTCGGCGCATTTGCTGAATCCACTCCGGGTGTTTTGGATTCTTACGCTGCAGCCAGTCTGGAGGCTTCTCCAAGTTACAAAGCAATTTCGAAGGTGAAACCATCGGAGCCGGCCATCACAAAAGTCAGGCCGGGATTCATGTCTAGGTTAGAGGGATTGTCAAGGTTCAATCCGGCTAACTGGGCAAGCGAATGCATCCTGCCTGCCCCGGCTCAAGGGCAATTCACAGCAGGACCCAGGGTCTGGTTTGGGAAAGTTCAGGGTGAGGCTAGAAGGACCATTGGAACCGCTGCCGTGCCAGGTTCATCAGTCAATTTTCATGACAATTTGGGTTTCGGCCAGAATTCCGCAGCTATATGGGGATTTGAGGCCAAATATCAGCTCAGGCCCAGATTCGGTCTAAGATATTCTTTCATGCCTATGAAAATGGAATCAAAATATACAAGCCCAGCTTCCTTTACGTTCGCCAATCAATTGTTTGCTTCGGGCGCACTTATTGAGTCCAAATTGGACCGTTTCGAACACAGAGCCGGCGTAACCTTCAATATCACCAGCAATGTGAGTTCACGGACAAGCATATTTGCAGAGTGGATGTACGTTCAGAACAAACTTCAAATTGGCAGTGGAGTTGGAGCTATCTCTCCAGTAGTGTGGGATGACGCTCGTAGCCTTGCTGTTGTAGGCGCAGAATTCGACAAATGTCTTAAGAACTTTCATGGCAACAGTCTGAACCTTAGTTGCAAGGCTGACATCATGTTCCTGAACAATTGTTTCGGGTTTGACGCGGAAACTGCCCTGAATTACATGATTCCAATTAAAACCGGCCGATTTGGTTTTGTCAAAGGTGGATATAGGTATTCTTACTTTCAGAAAGACAACAACAAAGACCTTTTCGACATATCTATAGGTGGCCCATTCGTCCAGGTCGGCTTCCTATTCTGACATGCTGGCCCAGCCGGTTACAGGTCCTTAATTCCCCCGATATAGCCCGACCTAAAATTTAATACCCTCCAAAGTCCGACCTAAAGTCGGGCTTTTTTTTGGCGGGAACAAAAATTTAAAAAATTAAAAGGCGTTTTCAAGAGATCCAAACTGTTTCGAGATATGAAACTGTCATGTCCACAACCATTCGAGGTTGATTGGTTTCGAGGTCCCATGAAACAAAAATTCCCGAAGGATCTGAAAGATTAAGATCATTTCCCTCAATGTAAGATTTCATTTTTTCATTAACTTTGGCTACGGTCCTAGTGACAATTCGTTCCAATCCGAGATGGTCGTTTAGTTCTTTTAGGGCCGGCGATGTATTGAGCTGCTCCACGGCTTCTTCCCAGTGGATTCCCGGCACTTTCCTTCTCAGGATGTATCCGTTGCCCCTGTCTCGAATTAAAAGCAGTGGTGGGTTGAAACGGACCTTAGTATTTTTCACAATGAAGTAGGGCGCCTTTTCCAACAAGTTATTCAAAAATTCCCTCTTGTTTTCCATTTTAGGCAATGCCCTAATCGGGGTACGTTCAAAAATTAAACTGGCGCCGTCAATTTGAATTTCTTTCAATCTGGTTGGATCGAACCCTAGATCGATAAGATCTCCGAGCGTAAGAGCGTCCTGAGTGGTTTTACCATTTTTGCTCAACCAGGACATAAAACTAGGCCTCTTATAATTCGGTAGAGCTTCAATAAACCGGGCTGGATTTGATTTAAGCAATTCTGGCAGGTGTAGCCAGAGTTCCCGATCCCCCGAAAGAAAACAAGTCCTGTTCTTAAGTTCCGCTGGTCCGTATGATTTTGCGGGTATGTCCCGGATTGAGGGGGATAAGGGAATTTGTTCCATAGATTCCCCGCCAGTATAGCCCAGCAACTGCGATATCCTTCGTCTAAAACCAAGTAGTTTAGTAACGTAACGGGTGAACATGAATCTCTTTAACGAGTCATTTTGTTCAGGGTCCTTTTGGTCACTGAAATAGGCCAGCAGAGCGCGATAGAGGTCCTTGAACTCTTCTATGGTCCTTTGAACCATAATTTCATTGTCCCGCATATCTATAGCGGGACGTCGTCTTCTTATGTGATGGACTAGCCTGATGATTGAATCATTTAAATCTTTCCCTACATGCGCTGGAGGGATGTAGATCATGTAGGCGTCGTCTTTATCCTTTCCCTGTCCACAAACAATGTCTCGATATGGTTGCCAATCCAACTTTCTGTAAATCTCAAATGTGGGATCATCGGACGGTATTATGTTGTCCAAAACCCCTATCGCGGACTTTTCGATCAAGAAGTCCCGAAATTCTCTTAAGACCAAATTTCCCAAGCCCTTATTCCGGAAGGGCGCGGCTACTTCCACATATACGAGATAAAAGCAAGGGACAGGTTTGTTGAGATAAAGCATGTTCAATCGGCCGAGGTTTTCCCCATTTTCGGAATTGATCTCAAATGTCCTGAAGCCTCTCGTGGATTTCCCCACGTTAAGTTTGTCAATCTTTGCGCCTGATACTGTGGAATCAACGAGGTCCCAAAGTTCTTCATAAAGATCAGAGGCTACAGGTGAATCCTCACTGCCATGCAGGATACCGTCATGTATCAAGCCAATTAGTGACAGTCGATCAGTGGTGTTTAATCTCTTGGCGCATGAAGAAGAGTTTGAAGGTCCTTTCACTGACAAATTTTCAAGCATCTCAGGATTTCCTTTTGTAGTTGGAGAAAAACACAAGCTTATAAGAAAAAAAAAGCGGAGTCTTTGCTCCGCTTTGGTTCTCTTTTGGATGTTACTCTATCCTCAGCGAAGACGCGATCCGCTCCTTCCACTAAAATAAAAATATATTACGGAAAAACTGCGCATCAGGTCCTCCTTCTCATATTCTCTAATGTTTAGATGGCGCTTTGTCAATACAAATTGTTTAATGAAGAGGTATTGTTAAGATACGGATTTCTTCATCGCCAACCCGTAAGGAGCCATATTCAATCGACAGGGGCTGGAACAGGATCGTTGCCAACAAACAGGATCGGTGGGCTTGCTTATAAACAGCAGTATGGAATAATAAATATACAATCTGTTGGAGAGGATTACAAAATGTCGGAATCCGTGAATATCGTCGAAGAGATTCTAAAAAAAAGGAAACTGGATCAGTGGGAGATTTTCCTGCAAAAGTCAAGCAACTTCAGGGTACAAACAAAACAAAGTAAGACGGATTTTGTACAAAAAGCGGAGCTTTCAGGGCTTGCAGTACGCCTGATAAAGAATCACAGGATGGGTTTCTCTTTCAGTTCTAATCTGGACTACGCCAGTTTAAAACAAACTGTGGACATGGCGGAGTCAGTTGCGGATGTGACGTCGGAGGACCCTGATTATAGTTTTACAGTACCAGTAGAATCGACACAGGCTGTAAATGAATTTTTTTGTCCTGAGATCGAAGAAACCAATGAACTTGAAAAGATTTCAATAGCCAGGACCATTGAAGAAACCGCCTTCGCTCGCGATAAACGTGTAAGCGCTGTCAGATCCTCAGGATATTCGGACCATATTCTTGAAGCAGAAATCCGAAATTCATTAGGATTAAGAGTCCAGGCAAAGGCAGGGCTGGCCCGGATATGGATCGAATTAATGGCCGAATCAACAAGCGGGCAGGAAATGAGCTACTGGAGTGGCCAGGCCAGAAGTCCGAAAACGCTTGATCCGGTTAAACTTGGCCAAGTAGGCGCGGACAGGGCTATCAGCAGGCTGGGTGGAGTGGCGATCCCATCAACTAAATGTCCCGTACTTATCGAAAATACCGTGGCTGCCAGTCTCCTAGGGACATTATCGAATGCTTTTCTTGCGGAAAGCCATTTTAAAAAGACTGTGTCCCCAAGGGTATACATTGGCTCTAAAGTTTTTGCTTCCACAATAAACATATTTGATGGGGGACTAGAGCCCGAGGGGGCCAAGGCTTTTCCGTTCGATGGAGAAGGAGCGCCTTCACAGTTGACAGCAGTAGCGCATGTCGGCGAATTGCTATCTTTACTTGCTGACAATTATTACAGCAGGAAACTGCAAACAAAACCCACTGCTAATTCTTGCCGTTCGAGCTTTGACAGCGCCCCGTTCAATGGAGTAACGAATTTGTTCATAGAACACGGAAGTTCGACCCAGTCTCAATTAATAAGCGATATGGGATCGGGGATCATGATCACAGAGGTTATGGGGTTGCACACAGCAAATCCAATAAGTGGAGATTTTTCAGTAGGGGCCACGGGGTTTAAGATTTCCGGTGGACGCATCGATCACCCGGTAAAAGGGATCGCTCTTGCGGGGAACCTTATAGATCTTTTAGGGAGTGTGAGAAATGTTGGGAATGATTTTCAATTTTTCGGCGCTTTCGGGGCGCCTTCTCTTCTCGTGGAAAGTCTTTCCATCAGTGGTGAGTGATCATTACGGGAATCTTTAATAAAACAGACAAACCAATTACAATGTGTTACCAGGTGAGCATTGCAAGACCCTAACGAGTGGAGCCTCAAAAAATAATTATCACCATAATCCACGCGCTTTATTATTAGGAAACCGCGTTGGCCCTCCAGATTTTTGTCTTTCAGCTTTGGGGGCCTCTGAGAGTTGTTCAAGCATGTGATTGAGTTTGTTTCTCCATTCTGGGTTTTTCTCTAACTCAATGGCCTTCTTTAAACTTTCGATCGCTTTATCTTTTCTACCTGACAGAGAATACGCCATTCCCAGGTTAGCCCAAGATTCATGATCGTTAGGGTATCTCCTGAGGACCGATTCATAGTCTTGAATGGCAAGATCATAGCGCTCAAGGCCAACATAGGCCATCCCTCGTCCAAGAATCGCCGATCTCGAATTAGGAACGAGGCGCAACGCCCTATTATAATCCTCGATCGCCGCCTTGTAATCCAGGTTAAAATTATTGGTGTCCGCTCTTTGGATGAAACCCTGAGGATCATGTGGGCGGAGTTCCACATACCTGTTCAGGTCTTGCAGGGCTTTCATAGGAAAACCCATTTTATCAAAAGCCTCACCACGTAACAGATATACTTCCACAGATCTGGGTGACTGTTTTACCGCTTCGGTCAGGTATCGAATCGCGACCGGAAACTCGTTCTTTTCGATCAAGCCCTTGGCCCTGGAAATTAAAGAAGCCGTCGGAATCTTGGTCAATGCTCCACGTGACGGGGATGTCTGCGCTAGGACGCTTAACGCCGCAGAGGGCCATGACAGGCTGATGGCGATAACCACTAATAATGGTTTCATGCGAAAACAAAAAGACGAAAGAAACGTTTCACCATTTGAAAAACGATTTCTAGTAAACGGAAAAGCCCTCATTGCAATCCCTTTAGAAGCTATCGACAAATCTGGCGATTTTCGTAGTATACCTATTTATGAAAAGGCATAACTTAACGACACGAATCATAGCCCGCTCACGAATAATAAACAACCGTATGCTTTAGAGGAGGCCTGATGGAGTATAAAGACATTTTAGTAAACGTAGCGGATTCAATCGGATCAATTACGTTGAACTCACCACGCACGGCAAACGCGATGTCCAAGAACATGATTCTCGAGTTAATTTGCGCTCTAAAATCATTCCGCGACGAATCTTCTGTAAAGGTCATAATCATAAAGGCAGCGGGGAAACATTTCTGTTCTGGTCACAATTTGACCGAAATGCTGGACGGAGACGTTACGGACTACAAATTTATATTTAGGCAATGTGCAGAGATGATGCTTCTGATCCACGAAATTCCTCAGATTGTGATCGCTCAGATACATGGTGTAGCCACTGCAGCCGGCTGCCAGTTGGCTGCTCAGTGTGACCTTTCAGTAGCTGCCGACTCTTCGAGATTTGGGACCCCAGGAGTAAAGATAGGGTTGTTCTGCAGCACACCCATGGTTGCTCTGAGCAGAGCGATCGGTAGAAAACACGCTTTCGAAATGCTATTGACCGGACACCTCATCACAGCTGATGAGGCCAAGAGTTACGGTTTGGTCAACCAAATTGTTCCAGAAACTGATCTGGAAAAGACGACTCTTGAACTAGCCGAGACCATAGCCAAATCCAGTCCTCTGACACTCGCTATAGGAAAGAAGGCTTTTTATTCTCAAATCGACATGCCAGAAAACAAGGCTTACGACCATGCCGTAGAAGTAATGACCCTTAACCTCATGGCAGAAGATGCGCAAAACGGTATCAAAGCTTTCCTGGAAAAGAAAACTCCTGTCTGGAAAGGTCGGTAATGAAGTCGCTGAAATCTTTGATATGACGGACGCTAAGTGGCTCAGATAGTCATTTGGCGTCAATATGCGAAATGACTTCCTCAACCCAGCCATAAGCTGCAATCATTGCGGGAAATCCTATTACAGTCGCTGACAACAGGGTCGCCTGCAAAAGGTCGTCTTGGGAAGCTCCAGCCTCTAAAGCGCGTCTGGCGTGTGACTTGACCCCACCCATTGAACCCGCGCCGATTGAAATTCCGAGTTGAACCAAGTGCTGAGTTTTGGTTTCAAGATTTCCAGCTTTGGAACACAGTTCCCCCACTTCTTTAAATTTACCGGCGATCTCACCATGATGTTCTATGAATTGTTTAAACACTTCGGGTAAATACATGTTGGTCCTTTCTTTGGTCAACTAATTAACGCAAGATCCTAAAATAACCTTATAGATCAATTTATTCAGTACAAGAAGCATTTTAGAACATATCAAAAACAAATCAATTTGGGCTATCCTAGCTCCAAATCGGTGTAAGTCTTAGATATAAATGCGTCGGTTGTTGACCATGCCATGGAATTATAGTAAACGGCTAGTAATTCGACAAATAAATCATATTTAAGCGCAGGCGCCTTGGAAAGGAGTCATGAATTTGCGAGTTTTGTCTGGTATTCAACCAAGTGGAGCGCTTCATCTGGGAAACTATCTAGCGATGATGAAACCGATGATCTCTTATATGGATCGTAGCCAACTGTTCGTATTTGTAGTTAACATGCACGCAATGACAAGCGTTACAGACGGCGAGAAACTTGCCGAGGGCACGCTTGAAGCGGCGTCGGATTTCCTGGCCTTAGGTTTGGACCCTCACCGGTCAATATTCTGGGTTCAGTCCGACGTGCCGGAAGTCGTAGAATTGGCATGGATACTGACTTGCATTACGCCAATGGGTTTGCTGGAACGTTGCCACTCGTATAAGGATAAAGTAGCCAAGGGTATTTCTCCTAATCATGGTCTTTTTGCTTACCCTGTGTTGATGGCCGCCGATATCCTCCTTTATCAGGCAAATGTTGTGCCAGTAGGGAAGGATCAAAAGCAGCATATCGAGGTTACCAGAGACATTGCGATCAAATTTAACAGTATTTACGGAGATACCTTTATCATTCCTGAAGGTGAAATAAGTGATCAGGTAGCTACTGTCCCCGGCATTGACGGACAAAAGATGTCCAAGTCCTATGGCAACACAATTGAGATATTTCTGGATGAAAAGAGCCTTCGAAAAAGGGTAATGAGCGTGAAGACCGATTCCATCCCTGTTGATCAGCCCAAAGATCCGGAAACGTGCAACCTGTTCCAGATTTATAGACATTTTGCTCCTAAAGGACGTGTAGAAGAAGTGAAACGTTTATATATCGAAGGAGGCGCGTCTTACGGGGTTGTCAAAAAGGAACTGGCGGAAATACTCTGGGAGCTTTTCCGTGGACCTCGGCAGGAGAAACAAAAACTTCTAGGTGATCCCGGTTACATAAGATCAGTTTTGGCCGACGGGGCTAAAAAGGCCAGAGAGATCGCGACCCCCACCATCGAAGACGTTCGCAGGAAAATAGGTGTGAAATATTAGAGTATTGGATATAACTATATATACTTACAGAGGATGTGTTTCATAGAAGTTAAAATAGATAAAATTGTGGAAATACTCCGTGAAGCGGTTATGGCAATGAGAGTCCCAATTGTAACAGAGATTTCTCAACATAGACGCTCTCCGTTCGAGGTCCTAATTGCAACGGTTTTGTCACTGAGGACAAAAGATGAGGTGACGCGTTCCGCATCCAAACGTTTATTTGAAAAAGCCACAACTCCACATGATTTAATAACGTTGGGAGAATCTCAAATAGCCCAGCTAATATTTCCTGTGGGGTTCTACAAAACCAAAGCTAAGACGCTGATATCCCTTTGTAAAATAATTATAGAAGATTATCAGGGGGAAGTCCCGGACAATTTGGATGAACTCTTGAAACTCAAGGGTGTTGGACGGAAGACTGCGAATCTAGTGATGACGCTGGGACACGGAAAACTTGGCATCTGTGTAGATACTCACGTGCACAGAATAAGCAACAGACTCGGATATGTGGAGACCAAAACCCCCGATCAAACAGAGATGGCTTTGCGTGAAAAGTTACCTACGAAATACTGGATTGAGTATAATGACCTTTTGGTAACATGGGGTCAAAACATATGCAAACCTATATCGCCATTCTGTTCGAAATGCGCCATCAGCGGCTATTGCCATCAGGTGGGTGTGACAAAGAGCAGATGACATCTTTAGGAAATTTAATCTTTATTTATCTTTCATAATTGGCTGAGAACGGGTCGCGTCGGAGGATAAAGCGTGAGACACTTTCTTTTGAGCCCTGGACGTTTGGATCCTTAAACTTAGAAAATAGCCAGCTAATCCTAAAGGTGTGGCGACTATGAAAGACCCCACAACCCATCGCAAAAGGATGTCGCCGCCAAGGGCCAAAAACTGAGCGCAAGCGTCGCCGAGATTTTTAGCATCGAGAATCGGGGTTATCAAAAGGTAGAATTCATGGAAATCTCTCACCGGAGGTCTATGTAACAAGAATGATCCAATAAGATAAAATCCATAGTACATGGGTCCCACTGAGATAGGATTGTTAACCCAGGTAAACGCAAAAGCGACTAGAAGGTTGAACGGCACGATTAACCTTAATAAACCCATACAAATTGTTTGGCCGCCCAACGGTATGCCCACTCCGACGAACAACCCCACAAAAACTCCCCTAGCGTCATACCAAGGTGGGTTTTGGGATCGAATAAACGGATCTACAAAAACTCGCTTTATCTTGGTGAAAAGTTTTTTCAGATAGCCGGTAAAACTGTAGAAAGTGTTATTAAAGGCTAACAAGACCTATTTCCGTTTAGATAAAAGGTAATTCTTCGGCCCAAAAACGAACCGGCGTCTCTATGGTAGACGCCGGAAATATTTTAAGACATCAAAGAGGAAAAACCAGAAACCAATTCGCTTCAGGAATATTTAAAAGAGCTGCAGGGTCTTACTAGTTCTTTTGATTCTGTTTACCCCATTGAAATTTGGTCTGCAATTCCTCCGAGTTGGATTCGGTTTGCCCCCACTTCATCTTTTTGGCTGCTGGCCTATCTTGATCATCATGGTTTGTGCTGGACGCCTCATTACCATTACCAGACGCGTTAACATTGGCTGGCGGTGTTGATCCAGGGGCCGTCTCGGCGGGTGTGGGGGAAACTGACGGCGTTACTCGTGATGGAGGAGTCGGGGTTGTGGGTGTCGACCGCCGTGTCGATGTAGGACCGCTGATATTTGTCCTGATAGGCGGAGCGGTTCGAACAACCGGCTCAGGTTGAATGGGAACGGATGACCTCGTAGTCGGACCTACTGCTGGTTTGGTCTCAGGAATCAGGTCCTTGGTCTTGTACGTGTCATAAATTTCTTGGTCTCCAAATGTTGGGCCCTGTTGAGTTTTGTTGAAATCTATGGAAAAATCCTTGTCAGTTATTTGAGCGCTGGTAGGAGGTTCTTGTCCCCAATACATCTCCTCTTCAGCAATACTAAGCGCCGGCGGAGAGAGGGTCATAAATACCATCAAAAACGCGCCTACTATCTTTTTCATGAAAAAACTCCTTTCGAGGTCGGGAACATGGTTACAGGGGCTCTCCCCGCGATACTAATATTTTAACAATATTATATAACAAAACTCTTTAACTAGTCAACTTTTTACGAATATTCTATAGATGACGCCATATTGGAAGGCGATATAGCCAGAATGGCTATTTCTGAAAACGCTAATAATTATACTCCTCTGAGTTCATCCGGCCATATTTGCTTGTGTAACTGTAACTGAAGCCGGATCTCCAGGTTGTCATAGAGCATCCAATCAGCCAATTCACGTGGTGATAACCTGCCAAACGCAGTGGACATCAAAATTTCCTTGCAGGACCCGATTAAATTCTTACGGCAAATTTCCGCTGCCCAATTGTAATCCCTCCTGTCGGTCACGACGAATTTGACTTGATCAATTGGCCTCAATCTCTCCAAATTGCCCCAATCCATCATATGGCTTTGTCCACTACCTGGGCATTTAATATCCATGATGGCGATCGCCTTCTCAGGCAACACTGATATATTCATTGAGCCATTCGTTTCCACCAATACGATGCGCTGTTCCATTAAAAGACGCTCTATAAGTTCCAATGAACTGGATTGAAGAAGCGGTTCCCCTCCAGTCACCAATACATGCTTCATCCCGAGTTCCTCGACGGCTTGAACGACGTCGCCGACACTCATTTGCTCGCCTTCCGCCCACGCGTAATGGGTGTCACAATAGGTGCATCTAAGATTGCAACCGGTAAGTCTGACAATCGTGAAAGGCAATCCTGCGAAAGAGGATTCTCCCTGTATACTTTTGAAAATTTCACAAACTGTTAAATTCATATGTTGTGTCACGTTATTTAAATGAGATATTCTAAAACAATAATAAGATACAACACAGTCATGCGCATTTAAACGTATGTTAATATAATTACAAATTAACCCTTAGAGGATATTTTTGAAACTGGCTCCGGTCTAAGACCTCGTTCAAGAATTGTTCGAAGCGTTTGCGCTACATTTGTCATGGTGGAGTAATTATGATTGAAAGAATCAAGGTTCGATTTCTTCCCGACAATATTACTGTTGAAACAATGGTCGGAGAATCATTACTCGACGCGGCCCTGGATGCGGGTGTGTTCATACCTGCCGCCTGCGGAGGATCAGGCGCCTGCGGCCAATGTAAGGTCAAGGTGATTCAAGGAGCGGTCAACGCTGAATCGACCGAAAAGATTCTTCCTCAAGAACGGGATGAGGGCTTTGTTCTTGCCTGCCAGACCAAATTGGTGGGAGATGTCACAATAGAAGTCCCAAAGGCTAAAGTTGGGCGAAAGGTCATCCCCCGTGATGAAGCGGAACGCATGAAGACTATGGCCCGGCCAATGGAATCTCCCATAATTCCGGAACTCAATCCGATGACAATGACGGTGCTCATGAATCCGCCGTCTCCCAAGTTGGAGGACAATACAAGTGACTATGAGCGCATTATAAGGGAACTCAAAGTCGACCATGGGCTGTCCCCAGTCATTGCTGCGCTAGATGTCCTGAAAGTTCTTCCAGGCGAAATCCGCGAACAGGACTGGAATTTCACCGCGATATTAAAACCCGAGTGTCTTCCGGGGATTGAACCTTATTACCGGTTGCTAAAAGTTTCCGCCGGCAGGAAGGTCCCATTGAGAACGGCGCTGGCTGTCGATATTGGAACTACGTCGCTCTGGGCCGAGCTGATTAACATCGAATCCGGAGAAGTCCTTGCGCGATCATCCCGCTACAACCCCCAGATTTCGATGGGTGACGATGTAATAAGCAGAATTGTGTTTGCTTTGAAGAAAGAAGGGTCTGAGAAACTGCAGCAGGCAGTGGTGCAGGGCTTAAACCAAATAATTAATGAAATACTCGAAAAAAGTGGGATTCCAAAGAATTCCATCAATTATATGGTGGCGGCAGGCAATACTGTCATGACTCATTTGTTCATGGGTTTGTATCCGAGGTTCCTGAGACAAACCCCATATGTTCCAGTGGCTCAAAATATAGAACCTGTTCCAGCCCGAAGTCTTGGTCTTGATATGCCTGAAGAGTCGTTTGCCTGTGTGTTTCCGGGTGTAGCGTCCTATGTCGGGGGTGATATCGTTAGTGGTGTTCTGGCTAACGGAATGTGGGATTCAGACCTAATGACCCTTTTTATAGATATCGGCACAAATGGGGAAATAGTGGCCGGCAACAGGGACATGCTAATGACAGCGTCATGTTCCGCAGGGCCAGCGTTCGAAGGTGGCGGTTTGCAACATGGAATGCGAGCGGCGCCGGGAGCGATAGAAGGCGTCCTAATTGATCCGGAAACGTTCGAACCAATGATAAAGACAATTGACGCCAAACCGGCAGTTGGAATTTGCGGTTCAGGCATCATAAACATTATTTCTCAAATGCTTCGAATAGGTATTTTAAACCAAAACGCAAAGTTTGCTCAGGACTTGGGGACAGACAGAATAAGAAAAGGAACAAGTGGTTTTGAATATGTGATTTGCAGGGCCGCTGAAAGCGGCTTGAACGAGGACATCACACTCAGCGAGGTTGATCTGGATAATATCTTGCGTGCAAAAGCAGCCATGTTTTCGGGATATACGTGTTTACTGGAAAAGATCGGCCTGAGCGTCGAAGAACTCGACCGTGTTATAATCGCCGGAGCGTTTGGAAGTTTCATTAATCTGGATCATGCAGTGACGATAGGGCTGCTTCCCGACATTCCGAGAGAAAAATTTTCTTTTATTGGTAATTCATCTCTCAAGGGGGCCCGTTTGGCTGTTATGGATCGAGACTTGATGGAGAAATCGAGGGAGATAGCCCGGGCTATGATGAATGTAGAGTTATCTGAGGACCATGCTTATATGGATAATTTCATGGCCGCTCTTTTTTTACCGCATACTCGAATGCAATTGTTTCCTTCAGTAAAGTTAGGCGCCTCTGGATAATGACAGCGCCCCAATTTTCTTTACAATTTTGTTGCCTTGAAAGTGAAATATTTGATAAACTTATAATTCTCTGCATTGCATTTTGCATAATTTGGGTCTTGGAAATCCGGAAAAGGGGAAAGATTATGGTCATAATAGTCGACATCTTTCCCAAATTGGTAAGCCTTTTGAATATATGTATAAAACATCAATACGGAGAGTAAGATGAGCCACAAATATGTTTATTCATTCAAAGAAGGGGATGGAAAAAACAAGAAGTTGTTGGGAGGTAAGGGCGCTGGTCTTTGCGAAATGACCCAAATAGGTTTGAACGTTCCACCCGGATTTGTGATTACCACAGAGGCGTGTTTGGCATACCTCGATTCGGGGCAGTCCGAACTTCCTTCAGGATTGATGGATGTGGTCAGAAATCACATGAGTGACCTGGAAGCCGCCACTGGAAAAAAGTTTGGTGACGCCGGCAATCCTCTCCTTGTTTCAGTCCGTTCCGGTTCAGCTTTGTCCATGCCCGGAATGATGGATACGATACTCAATCTTGGCCTAAATTCGTCAACTTTACATGGCCTAATCGCCCAAACCAACAATGAACGGTTCGCTTATGACGCGTATAGACGGTTTATCCAATTGTACGGAAAGATTGCTATGGGCATTACCGATCAGTATTTCGATGAAATCCTGGACGCTGTGAAGGTAAGGACCGGAGCGATTTCTGATTTAGATTTAACAACTGAAGACCTGAAAGAAGTCAGCGAGTTGTTCCTTAATGTAGTTGAAGAACAGACGTTCAGGCCTTTCCCTGAAGATGTCTATGATCAGTTGAATATTGCTATTAAAGCGGTTTTCAATTCTTGGATGGGAAAACGTGCTGTCGATTATCGTCGGGAGTTCAATATTACGGCAGACAAGGCAAATGGGACCGCGGTCAGTATTGTAACCATGGTCTTTGGAAATATGGGCAACGACAGCGGAACGGGCGTCGGTTTCACTAGAGACCCTGCAACCGGAGAAAATGTAATGTTCGGTGAGTATCTGGTCAACGCCCAGGGGGAAGATGTTGTGGCCGGAATCAGGACTCCTAAACCGATTCAGGCGATGGGCGACGAAATGCCCAATCTTTACAGACAACTGGAAAGTCTCAGGGATAAGCTGGAAAAGCATTACAGGGAAGTTCAGGATTTCGAATTCACGATAGAGCGCGGGATTCTCTACTGTTTGCAAACTCGCAATGGAAAGATGAACGCTACCGCAATGGTCAGGACGTCAGTAGAGATGGTGGCCGAAGGCCTTCTCACCAAGGAAGAGGCCTTGCTTAGGATAAATCCCGAACATTTGGAACAACTTCTTTATCCTGGGCTTGATCCGAATTACGAAGCGGTCCCACTGGCGACAGGTTTACCAGCCTCTCCCGGCGCCGCTTCCGGTAAGTGCATATTTGACGCTGACAGTGCGGAAGCCCTCGGGAAAAATGGTGAAAAGGTAATTCTGGTGCGAGAAGAAACTAAGCCCGAGGACATACACGGGTTCTTCGCGTCCCAGGGAATCCTGACAAGTCGAGGAGGAAAAACTTCTCACGCTGCGGTCGTGGCCCGTGGCATGGGTAAGCCTTGTGTAGCTGGAGCGGAGGGTATTACCGTCCAGACCGAGCACAGACTCGCGATAGTTGGTGACAAAGTAATTCATGAAGGGGACGTCATCACAATCGACGGGGCTACGGGCAATGTTTATCTAGGGGAAATCCCGACGATTGAACCCGAGTTCAGTGAGCATTTGAACACAGTGCTTGGATGGGCTGATCAAATAGCGAGATTAGGCGTAATGGCCAACGCTGACACACCGGAAGACGCAGCCAAAGCTAGAGAGTACGGAGCTGTGGGTATCGGCCTGTGTCGAACTGAAAGAATGTTTAACGCTGCTGATCGATTACCTAAAGTCGTTGACATGATCCTTGCCGATACTCCCGAGGATCGGGAAATCGCTCTTGGAAGGCTCCTCCCCATACAAAAATCGGATTTTGTAGCGATATTCAAGGCAATGTCCCCCTATCCAGTAACAGTCCGTTTACTTGACCCCCCGATACATGAATTCTTACCTAATGAGAATGAGCTTGTCAGGCAACTTGACGAATTAAGAGGTCTGAGATCTACTATTCGCTCCGCTGAACAGTTCCTTGAAGCCGTCAAGTTGGTTGATTCAGAAGCGCATGCCAGTTATGTGGACGGCTTGTCAAAATTACCGATAAACCTTTCTTCCCTAGATCCGCAAATGGTGGACGCCGCTATAAGCAAAAGGGGACTGATGCTTCAACGGGTAAGAACATTGCGGGAAGTAAATCCAATGTTGGGACATAGGGGAGTTCGCCTTGGCATAACATTCCCGGAAATTTACAAGATGCAGATTCAAGCCATTCTGGAGGCGACGGCGGAGTGTGTTAAAGAGGGAGTGGAAATTGCCCCGGAAATAATGATTCCACAAGTCTGCTCAAACAAAGAACTCCAGTGGGTCAAGAATTACGTGGATGAGATTCGGAGTTCGGTAGAAGATTCGTACGGCGTAAAACTTAAATTTAAATTCGGAACAATGATAGAAGTGGTTAGAGCCTGTATAACCGCCGACAAGTTAGCTGAACTAGCGGAGTTTTTCTCCTTTGGAACCAACGACCTGACTCAGGCGACTTTTTCTTATAGCCGCGAAGACGCGGAAAATAAATTCCTGCCGTTTTACCAGGAAACAGGAATCCTTCCGGACAATCCCTTTGAATCCCTCGATGTGGACGGGGTAGGTGTGATGATGGATATGGCTGTTAAGAAAGGAAGGATGGCTAGACCTGGGTTGAAAATAGGGATCTGCGGTGAGCACGGTGGCCATCCGGAGTCGATAAGGTTCTGTCACAAAGTCGGGCTCAACTATGTTTCATGTTCTGGGCCGAGAGTTCCAATTGCACGACTGGCAGCGGCTCACGCAGCGCTACTGGAAGAAAAAACCCATAAATTTGACGTGTAGAAATTAATATCGCCAAAAGGCGGCCATCTTATAGACCGCCTTTTTTATTTCTTAACGGCATTCTCCAACGAGTGAACAACAGCCATCGCAATCTTGAAATATCACTTCACCCCAGGCGCTGAAACATTGACAGCCGACATTATAAAATGTTAACATATTACATGAATAGATTGAGTAATAACTTAGATCTTATTAGTAATTGAGGCTAACATATGTCACATTGCATGAAGCTGATCGTATTTTTAGCGCTGGCATTTTCGTTAGGGATTGCCTCGTTGGCGCTTAGCGCAGATTGCAGTCCTGCGCGCCGATGCGTGCCGGACTGCCCTGTTCCGCCAGAGTCTATCGGTTGCATGAGTCTCCCCTTTGATATTCCTATTTGGCCCACAATGATAAAGACCGAGTTTCATATCTTGCCGTGGGTCAGTTTGAGCAAATTTTCGGTCTGCCTGCCGGGAAGGTGTCAGGCCTTAGAATTCAGGTTCCCATGTCTTTCATTAAAGCCGGTCCCAGTCTGGTTTCCCTGGTTAAAACCTTTGGACGCTGAATGTAAGAACTCGGAAGCCTACCCTGTTCCGTGATCTGTGTTGTGTTCAGAAATCTGATTTCAGAATTTATAAGTCTGAACTATTTGGATTTATTGCTTTGAGAAGTTTTTCAAGAATGTAATACTAAAACTCTTCTTTTTTGCTAGTGTGTAGATTTGGCGGATTTTAACGAACTAGCGCTGCACATTAATACAATATCCCATTTCTTAGACGAATACGGCTCCGGTTTCTTTAGCAAGGACCGGCTGAGCTTTTTTCAGAAAATGGCTCGGAAACTGTCTGAAAAGGCCCGCAGTGACTGCGATGCCTTTTATGTAGGATTAATAGGTGGGTCAGGGGTGGGCAAATCTACCTTGATCAACGCGATTGCGGGAAAAGACATTTCCAGGCCGTCTGATCGCCGTCCTTTCACCGATAAGATCGTAGCTTACCGACATAAGGAGCAAGTTCGCGGATTAGTAAAGTTATCAGGTTTATTCCGGGACCCGGACACAGTTCACGAAAATGAAGAACTCAAGCCTGTTGTAATTTTTGATCTGCCAGACATAGACAGTGTGGAAACATCCAATCGAAATACAGTCACACAAATTCTTCCACACCTTGACGCTGTAATATGGGTTGCAAGCCCCGAGAAATATGCGGATTCGGCATTCTACAGCTTCGTTAGTATGTCTTTAATCCACCAAAAGAACTTCATCTTTTTATTGAACAAGATGGATCAACTCTTTGACAAAGAGGGGGCTGATCCATATTTGAAGATTAAAGATATTGCAGGCGCCTTTGCGTTTCATCTCAAGCAAGAAGCCCAATTGATAAATCCTACGTTGTTTTGTATTTCATCAACGTGGGAATTTGAACAAAACCACCTAGACGATTTTGTAGCGCACGAATTTAAGGGATTCAGAGAGTCTCTGGCCAGTAAAATAGATGCGAAACAAATTCGGTTGGCCAAGCGGAATAACTTGATTAAGGAGACAAACAATCTGTTGAGCCTGCTGGAGCATGACATTGACCCCCAGAACAAAACCAGGGCGCTTGAATCAATACAGGTTGAAGGAGAAGCCAGCTTCGATTTTAAATTTTGTGAATCCGACTTTGAGACGTTAAAGGAATCTTTGGCCCAGCGGTCTATAGAAATTTTAGCCACGAGAGACAGATCGGTTCGACCGGTAGTATTCGTCAACACAAGGTTGTTCTTGAGACGTAAAAAGGTTGGCGCCACTCAGCTATGTGATTTAAAAACAATCATAAAGACCCAAACCGCCGAGATTGCCCAACAGAGGTTTCTCAAGCTCGAGAGGGTTCAAAGTGAAATTGAGGCGGCGATCTTATTCTCGACTGGGGTCAAGTATACTGGACACGGTACTGTAAAAGTTGAGTCAATATATAACGATTGTTCTAACCGTGCTTTTGAAATCGTAAAAGGGCGACTGGAGAAATGGATTGCCTCCAGAGACGGGATCGCTGCGAAAGTGGCTAGGGTAACTCAATGTTTGATATTGTTTTTGCCTATAGCGATCATGGTTTTTAAACTCTTGGGTTTACATTCATTCTCCGATATTTTCCAAAACACGAACTGGTTCAGCATTCCTGATCACATACTGGGATTTTTCCTTTCACTTTTTAGTGTGGATGGTTTGGTGGCGATTTTATCGATGTTGATCATACAGTCTATACTCATAATTTTTTTAGGGTTGAGACGTTTGAAGAAGATAGAGAAGGTGGCCGAGAGAAATTCTAACGAAGTCGTTAAAACCCTGGTGTTTTGTTTGAATGATTCGATTAAGGCGGGATTCGAACAGAGTCTGTTATTGGTAGACAAATTAAGAAATGGGCTCAGAAAATTTTCGGAAATCGCCATTGCCTTCACAAAGATTGTTTCGTAATTGTTTATGCGTGGACTCTGCTTTGGTGTAAAACATCTTGCTGAAACTTATCTTCCGTAATGTCTTCAGACACCGTCTCCGTTCAATATTGACTTTATCTGGGCTGGCCATTGCAATGCTGGCGTTTGGAATTTTGAGGACCCTCGTGGGCGCCTGGTATATTGGCGTAGAATCTTCATCAGCCAACAGGCTGGTCATCAGAAACAAAATATCCCTAGTTTACATGCTACCCCTGGCATACAAAAATAGAATTCTACAGGTGAACGGGATAAGTGGACTGGGATTTGGGATCTGGTACGGGGGGATATACCAGGACAAGAAAAACTTCTTCCCACAATTCGCTATCAGCGGTCTTGACTACTTGAATCTATATCCTGAATTCCTTTTGCCCGAAGCCCAAAAGAAAGCCTTCGAAACTGATAGAAACTCGGCGATTGTTGGTAGATCTACGGCAGAAAGATTCGGTTGGAAAATTGGTGACGTTATTCCAATCCAGGGGACTATTTATCCTGGGACAATAGAACTTACCTTGAAGGGCATTTATAAGGGGGCGCAGAAAAATACTGACCAGACGGCGCTCTTTTTCCATTATGATTATCTGAACGAAAGGCTTAAAAAAAGCTTGCCGGACCGGGCGGACAAGGTAGGGTGGTTCCTCGTCAGGATCAAGGACGCTGGAGAGGCTCCCAGCATATCTGAAGAAATAGACGCTGTTTTCAACAATTCCCTCGCTGAGACCCTCACTGAAACCGAAAAAGCTTTTCAAATGGGTTTTGTGGCGATGACTGAAGCTATCCTGACGGTTATTCGAGTAATTTCTCTCGTGGTTATAGGAATAATCCTGATTGTTCTAGCGAACACCATGTCCATGACAGCCCGTGAAAGGTCTTCAGAGTATGCTGCCCTGAAGACATTGGGGTTTGGCCCACAATTTATTTTTTGTTTGATTTGCGGGGAATCTTTGGCCTTGGCTCTAAGCGGAGGATTGATAGGAGCGATCTTGAGTTTCCCGGGTGGGATGTTGTTCCAGGCTGAGCTGAAATCCTTTTTGCCAGTCTTTGATATAACGTGGGGAACAATTTTATTAATAATGCTGGTTTCTTTCATCGTAGGGTTTTTAGCGGCTGTGCCACCGGCGATAAGGGCATGCCGGATTTCAATTAGCGAGGGGATGAGACACGTTGGATAACTGGAAATCCGGGTAAGTTGCCAGATTTAACGCCAATTTCTTCCTGTCGATTGTCATGATTCAGTTCCATTAGATGGAATCCACTTCCTGGTGGTTCTGATGAACGCAAAAGCCGGCAGGGACACAAAAAAGGTCAAAAGGAAATAGTGTGTATATCCGATGCCGGTTGTTGCCCACCCGCTGACGGCCCCTGCGATTATTCCAGACATTCTGAATAGAGCGGAAAGCAAGGCATACTGGGTGGCGGAGAATTCTTTCCTGCAGATACTCATCAGAAAGGCCAGGAATGCGGCTGAACCCAACCCCGCGCAAAAAGATTCTATAGTAGAAGCCATGTAAATACTAAAGCTTCCAAGATTAGGGTATGCAGAGACTATGACGTAGGAGAGGTTACTCATGGATTGTAAGGCGCCAAGCGTCCACAAACCTCTGTAAATCCCGAAACTGGCCATGAATAGCCCACCTGCCAAGCCTCCTGCGATAGAAGCAAGGACCCCCATCGTGCCCGTAATCAGGCCAATCTCAGTGGTGCTGAGTCCCCTGGCGAGCCAGAAAGGCCTAATCATTGGTCCTATCGCCATGTCACCCAATTTAAAAAGTAAAATGAACATTGCCACTTGGAAGACTCCGGGTCTTTCCAATAGATCTTTTGCCGGAGCCATCAGAGAAATGAATGAAAATTTGGGGCGGTCTACTTCTACGTGCGGTAATTTTAAAGATGTGAGCGCACAGACGAGCAGAACCCCTGCGGCTATCGAATAGGTCACGCGCCACCCAAGCCAACCTCCCAGAGCTATGAAAACCCCTCCGGCTACGACTAGCGCGCTACGGTAGGCAGCCTGGCGGAACCCATTTGCTATCCCCATTTCTGAAGGTTTAAGAAGTTCGATTGTATACGCGTCTATGGCTATGTCCTGAGTTGCGGAAAAAATGGAAAGAGTGGCTATCGCCAGCCACAGCATGAAGTCAGGTTGAGAAGGATCCAGAGGCAAAAGCGTGAAAATTGCTCCCGCCATTATCAATTGCGCAATACCAATCCAGTGTCTGCGAGTCCCGATAAAATCGACCGCCGGCGCCCAAATAAATTTTAGCGCATATGGTAGGCTTACCAGGCTTAACAATCCCA
>JACWAG010000463.1 GCA_014874425.1 Syntrophaceae bacterium
CTCAAGCTCAGATTGGCGCCCTCCTGGTAGCATTGAGGATGAAGGGCGAGACAGTTGAAGAAATTACGGCCGCTGCAAAAGTGATGAGATCCAAGAGTTCTCAAATACCTTACAAATGCGAGGAAGGAGAAATTCTCATCGACATAGTCGGTACTGGAGGCGATTGCTCCAACACCTTTAATATTTCAACTACCGCGGCGTTTGTGGTTGCAGGCGCAGGGGAAAGAGTGGCAAAACACGGGAACAGATCAGTTTCAAGTAAGTGTGGTAGCGCTGATTTAATGGAAATTTTGGGTTTACCATTGGATCTTTCTCCTGAGCAAGTAGCCATGTGTATAAGGGAGGTAGGGATTGGTTTTTTATTCGCCCCCGTTTTACACACCGCCATGAAGTATGCGATAGGCCCTAGACGCGAACTTGGGCTACGGACGATATTCAACCTTTTAGGCCCATTGACCAATCCAGCCGGCGCTCAGGTCCAGTTGATGGGGGTATACGATGAGCAGATGGTAAAACCGTTGACTCATGTGATAGCAAGGCTTGGAGTTAAGAAGGCTTTTGTGGTTCATGGTCACGGCGGACTGGATGAAATCAGCCTTAGTGGGCCAACACTAGTTGGATTGGCCGAGAATGGCGAAGTTTCATTCAGATATATGGAACCATCGGATTTTGGGTTAAAAGCCAATGATTCGGCCGCTATTTGTGGTGGAAACGCACAGGAAAACGCGCCAATTACCTTGTCCGTATTAAAAGGAGATTCGGGACCGTATAGAGATGTGGTTCTCTTGAATGCGGCCGCCGCTTTGGTGGTGGCTGATCGAGCCAAGACCCTCATGGAGGGGATGGCTTTGTCAACTTTTTCAATTGATTCAGGCGCAGCGTTGAACAAATTGGACGAACTGATCAAATTCGCTAAGTTTCTGAAAGATGGAGGACACTAATTTGCTAGCCTCAACACACGATTTTTTTCAGACGGTAATTGAGAACAAGAAACGGGAAGTTGAAAAGCTCAAAGCTATAGGGATGACAATGCTGAAAATGCTTGCCGAGGGTGCGCCTAAGCCCCTAGATTTCCTTGAAAGACTTCGGGGTGATAGATCGGTTCCGATTGTGGCGGAAATAAAGAAATCAGCGCCATCCTGGAATGGTCTGAAAAAAAATATTGATCTTGAAAGTTTCGCCAAAGCGTACCAGTATAATGGCGCCGCCGCCATATCCGTCCTTACAGATTCTCCATTCTTTGGTGGCTCCATTGACGATTTGACCATAGTCCGTTATCAAGTCACTCTTCCGCTACTGAGAAAGGATTTCATCATAGGCGCCGAACAGTTATACGAATCTAGGGCGGCGCAGGCTGACGCTGTATTGCTCATAGTGGCGGTCTTGGATGACCATGAACTCTCGCAACTCTATAAGACCGCCTTAACCTTGGGTATGACCCCACTTCTTGAAGTTCACGATGAGCATGAAGCGAAAAGGGCGCTCAAGCTTGATCCACGTTTAATCGGAATCAACAACCGCAATCTGAAAACACTTGAGATAGACCTCGGGGTCTCAGAGCGTCTCAGAAAGATGATTCCTGAGGACGTCATCGTTATCGCGGAGAGCGGTGTAGCGACTGTGGCTGATGTCAAAAGACTCCTGGCCGCTGGAGTCAATGGATTCCTTATTGGAACGGCCCTGATGAAGTCCGATGATCCAGGAAAGACGCTGAATTCATTTGTCAGCGTTAGGAGGGCATGATGGTTCGTGTCAAAATTTGTGGAATTACCAGCTCCGAAGACGCTTTTGCCGCCGCCGCAATGGGGGCCGACGCCATAGGTTTTGTATTCGCGCCTAGCCCGAGGCGGGTTTCATTGGACAAGGCATTTGAAATATCACGGTCTTTGCCGCCTTTTGTTCAGACAGTCGGGGTCTTTGTTGACGCTGATATTGAGGAAGTAATTTTTTTTAGAAATCATTTACGATTGGATCTTGTTCAGTTAAGTGGATCAGAGACCGACGCCTATATTCGCGCGTTGGGATCACGGGTAATCAAGACGGTCCATGTAAAAAATGGATTCAAACCAGAGCCCAATATTCACGCCGAAGCTACCATCCTTCTGGATACCGCCGCAGACGGATTGAAGGGTGGAACGGGCAGGGCTTTTGATTGGGACCTCGCGGCTGAAGTGGCGGTTAAGCGACCTATAATTCTAGCTGGCGGGTTGACGCCGGAAAATGTGGCGATAGCCGTTAAGAAAGTTAAACCTTATGCGGTAGACGTTTCCAGTGGAGTAGAAATAGAACCAGGCAGGAAAGACAATGACAAAATCAGGAACTTTATACAAAGAGCAAAAACAGCAGGTTTCAGCGCCTGATCAAAACGGTTACTTCGGCAGATTCGGGGGCCGTTTTGTTCCGGAAACACTTATGCCTGCGTTAGAAGAGCTATCAGAAACGTACAATCGAGTAAAAAATGACCCATCATTTACGACTGAGCTAAAGGATCTTCTCAAGGATTACGCTGGGCGTGAGACCCCTTTATATTATGCGCGGCGACTTTCTGAAAAACTTGGAGGCGCTAGGATTTTTCTGAAACGTGAGGACTTGACGCACACGGGCGCACACAAGATCAATAACGCTCTTGGCCAAGTATTGCTAGCTGCCAGGATGGGTAAGACCCGGATAATTGCGGAAACCGGGGCGGGACAGCATGGTGTAGCTACAGCAACCGCCGCAGCGCTCATGGGACTGGAATGTGTTGTCTATATGGGCAGTCTCGATATTGTACGGCAGGCCCTGAATGTAACTCGTATGAAAATGTTGGGCGCTCAGGTTGTGCCGGTCAATGATGGTAGTTGTTCTCTCAAAGACGCTGTCAACGCAGCAATCCGTGATTGGGTTACAAATGTCGCTAACACGCACTACATAATCGGATCGGTAATAGGGCCTCATCCATATCCAATGATTGTTAGGGATTTTCAGTGCGTGATTGGGAAAGAGGCGAGGAAACAGATGCTCGAACAGGCCGGGAAACTGCCCGATGTCGCGATCGCATGTGTAGGGGCGGGCAGTAACGCTATTGGGCTTTTTCACGCTTTTCTGGGTGATCCCGTTCGTTTAATTGGGGTTGAAGCCGCGGGATACGGTCTGGATACCGGGCGTCATGCGGCCAGTCTGTGCGCCGGTAGTCCCGGGGTCCTTCACGGCGCGCTCCTTTACCTGTTGCAGGACGAAAACGGGCAAATCACTGAGGCCCATTCTATAGCCGCGGGATTGGACTACCCCGGAGTAGGGCCGGAACATGGGATGCTCAAAGATATCGAACGAGTCACATATGTTTCAGTCACCGATCAGGAAGCTGTTCAGGGTTTCAAGGAGCTTGCGGGCATTGAGGGGATAATACCAGCGCTCGAAAGCGCTCACGCAATCGCATACGTCATGAAATTTGCGGGGAGCATGTCTAAAGATGAGACCATCCTGGTCTGTCTTTCCGGCCGCGGCGACAAGGATGTGTCCCAAGTGGCGGAATATCTTGATTCAAAAAGTGTTTCGGGTTCAGATGAAAATGTCTCTAAGAGCGCTAATTACTCTTCGACTTCCGCGGAGAATCAAAAATGACTTCTAAAATAACCTCGCAATTTGAAGAGGCGGCCATGCAAAATCGAGCGGCCTATGTTCCATTTATAATGGGAGGTTTTCCCAATGATGACACATTCGTTAGATTATTGAAGGCCCTGGATGATTGCTCCGCAGATGTCATTGAGGTCGGGGTCCCATTCTCTGATCCACTCGCCGATGGACCTACGATACAAAAAGCTGGGAAGATTGCTCTGGATAATGGCGCCAGCCTTAGAAAGATACTGGAAACACTCAGTGAAGTAAGCGTCGGTATCCACGCGCCAATTGTTCTGATGACATATTGCAACCCTATTCTCAGGATGGGAGCAGACGAGTTTGGTGACAAGGCCAAAGCCGCAAACATTTCCGGTGTTATCATCCCTGATTTGCCACCGGAAGAAGCCGGATATTGGATAA
>JACWAG010000464.1 GCA_014874425.1 Syntrophaceae bacterium
ATGGGCCGCAGCCAATCCTAAATATCTCACTCCACCTCAATCCCTGCCTGTCTAAAAGCTTCCAAGATCTTGGCGTCGTAATCGTCCTCGGTAATCAGCCCGTCCCAAGTTCACCTAGACCAAATAGCACTTCCGGGCACCATCGGTTTCTGAAATTTAGGGCGGCTAGTCATGGGAAATATGACCATCGAACATCATATACCGTAGATGGACTTTTAAAGTTTGACTACAGGTTCTCTGGCTAACTCCGAGAATTACATTTCTTTCTTTTCAGCCTTTGCGCTTCATTACCTGTTGTTGCGAAAAACGTTTTCGAGTCGGAGAAAACGTGACCACTGCGGCTACGTGCCATCCAGTCCAATAAAATCTCATTAATGATGTCCGTTGGCGCAGCGGTCTGCTCGTTACTGGTTTACCTTGCCTGTCTTTGGCCAATTACCCTTAGTTTCTGGTTTTGCGACTTCCAATAATCCCAAAATGGGCCGATTTTTCAGCAGCGCTTCGGCCAATGGCACTTGCCACATTCACAGCGGGTTTTCAGTTTGGACTAGTTCCTTTTTGTCTTAACTTTTTTTACCAATTCGTACTCATATATTGGATCACGTGATCCATACGACACATTTCTTGTTAATTCCACAGCAGTCTTCAATGACCCAGCGTCGCTTACATCATCCAGTATATGAAGCAGTTGCGGTAGGCTCATGAATATACAATCTCCAAACCAGCCCCACGATTTCCCCGAGTACAGTGAAAACAGAATTTTTCTATAATCTCTCAAACTTTGCAGCTTTTCTTCTGTATTAAGCTTTTCCTCTACATTTTCCCTTATATAAGTAAAACCAGTCGTGTACAAATAGTTTAGTACATCTCTGAAAATCTTGTTGTCATGAAAAGCGCCGTAGTCCTTCAGGCTCACGACGATATTGCAGATTCTTCGTCCATCCAATGCCAAAGACTGTAATTGATTGGTGTCATTAACTTTAAGAGCGTGACTCTCACCCAGACTTAACGAAAGCATTTGTCTAGTTAGTTGAGAGAGCCCTTTTATCAATCCAGTTCCCAAATCTTCGAGCACTTCTACAATATCACCTTGTCGTGATTCAATACTAAGGCCCTTTTTCTTACATTCAAACAAAAGAATAGCCTCTTTGGTCTCTACAACAGCGTCAAAATCACCGTTTTCTACACAGTCACTTTTGTAATCACCGTTTAAGACTGTAATTCCCTTTTCAAGGAGCAAATTGCGAATAAACTTTTCGAAGGCGTCGCCGATTTTCTGATTCAGCCCCCGGATTCTATTGCATTTGAGAGCTGTATATATGGCCTCATAGAAGCCGGGCGCTGACAACGTCGGGTGCATGAAACAGAAACTTCTCTTGTCCAGTCTTATCAGGGGCTTGAATGCGAAGTCATCTTCATCAACAGTATTGTTTCCCGGTAATAGGCATTTGGTCGATATGGCTTGTTGTTCCACTGAAAAATCTTCCAGCATTTGGTCAATAGTGCTGAGATCAATCCCTCTCAAGCTGTTATAAAGTTTATCTATTTTTATAACGTTTGGGCCTGTATTCTGTTTGCACAAATGAAATATGCAGTCCGCAAATGCCGCCGCATCATGAAATGACCATTTCAACCCACAGTTAGGGCTTGGGTGGTTCACTAAGGGAAAAATCCCGAGAATTATTCGAGAAACGTCTGCTGGCCGAAGGTCTCGCGGTCGAAACATCTGGTCGAAAAATGGATATTCCCCAAAAATATCAATAAATGAATGACGTGGTTTGATAAATTTCTCAATCTTAGAGTATGGCTGTAAATCATACAAGGCAGCCAGCCTCCTCGCGTCCTCTATTATCTCATTTAAAAGTTTGCGTTCAGAAGGATGTGCGATCAGACCATCATTCAAATGTTTGACTGCGACATTTAACAGATATCCTACAGGAACGAGCGGTTCTGGCGCTGGAGAACCCGATGATCCCAAGCTGCCCAGATAATATGTCGCGCTATATGCCGTAGGCCCTCCAGAATTGCTGTCCAGAAGATACCGTGACAACTTGTGACCACCTAACAGCCTGATATCAGAATCAAGCTTTGTGACTATAGCCAACTCGCCCCCATTTGACAGGTCGATGCGCCCATTATCAACGTTTACAGAATACTTTCGGTCACGAAAACAATTTGCACTATCAGCCACGGCAGCTTCGCGGGGGTGAAAAAGGCGAAAGTCCTCTCTGGGCCGATGGGAATTAAAAATCAACATGTGTTCTCTTACCAGCCCAACCGCCTCTCGCCATCGTGGCTCACAAGATGTGAGCTTTGCGAAATCAGAAGTTCTAGACACCCAGGATATTATGCATTCCAATATGCTGTAATAATTTTCTATAGGAAGCCCGTCCAAGAAATGTCTTAGCAGCAAATGCTTGCGGAGTATGAATAAATCACTGAGGTTGGATCTCGACCCTCCTGGGAGCAACCCCTCCACTCTACTCTTTATGTGGTCGCTTATAATATCCAAAGAGTGGTTCTCGTGAGGTGAAAGGCCATAATGTTCCAGGATATTATCGCAATCCAGCGTGGTTGGCCGTTGTGGGATTTCCCCACCATCTACCCAATCTCTAAAGATTTGTTCTGAAGGAAACATATTTTCCCTTTGGTCCCCTCACTGCTCAACCATCTTTGACAAGTTAAAACGTCGGAGCAACGGGAATATCAATTGTTTTAATCTGTCATATTGATAGCGTGCTTGACATAGTGACCTAAAAATAACCTTTTACACGTTAAAAAGCGTTTCTAACGTTTATGACACGCAGGATCATTCTCATTCTAAAGAAGCGGTTTTTTCAACGAGAACAAAAATTTGTGTCAAACTAGGATACTCCACAGAAGGCTTTCGCTATTCTTTACAGTATTCTTCGATAAGGCTATCACCCAGCCAACCCCCGAATTATCCCCTCCACATCACCCGGATCTCTCGAAACAGCAAAGGCCCATTCGCCAAAACCGCCGTGGTTGTTGACGGCCTGGACCCAGTCTTCCATAAACCGTCTCTTGGTTTTGTCCTGTTCGGTTTCCTGGCCTTTCACTTCCAACACAAGATTAAGGTCATTGACCAATTTTACTATAAAATCGGGGCGATACTTCCGAACGACGCCTTGCCAGACATAGTAAATTTCAAAACCCAAGTGATCGTTTTTGACCCAGGCTGTCACGCCGTTATTGCAATCAAGGTGAAAGGCTTCACAGGATTCCCAGGCGCTGTCGAAAACACAGTAATTAATATGAGATTTGACTGTGTATTCATTAGGCTTGCCTGTATACCAG
>JACWAG010000465.1 GCA_014874425.1 Syntrophaceae bacterium
GAATTTGCTCTATACTGGTTATACGGTTTTAGGGATTAAATACCTGATTTGTACGGGTAAAAGAATTATGATCGCTAACCCCGTTTAAATTTTAAACATATTGGTTTGATGTTGATGTGAAAAGGAGAAAAACGTATGGCAAACCTTTTGGTTGATGAACGGGATGTTCAATTCACTCTATATGAACAACTGAACGTCGAAGAACTCTGCAGAGCGGAAAAGTTTTCCGAGCAATCACGAGAAACCTTTGACATGGTAATCGACGCTGCGCAGAAACTCGCCGAAAATAAACTTTGGCCAGCCAACGCTGATGGTGACAGGGTGGGCGTGACACTTGAAAGCGGGCAAGCGAAAGTCCCTGAGTCGTATCACAATGCGTATAAACATTTTTGTGAAGATGGATGGATGGGGATCTCAGTAGATCCTGAATACGACGGCCAAGGGCTCCCCATAGCCTTATGCTGCGCTGCAAACGAATTTTTTCTTGCCGCGAACCTCGCCTTCATGGCGTACCCAGGTCTGGCTGTTGGAGCTGCGAGAATCATACAGAAATTTGGGAGTGAGGAACAACGTTCCACATATATGGAAAAAATGTATTCCGGAGAATGGGGTGGCACCATGTGCTTAACAGAACCCCAGGCGGGAAGCGATGTTGGAGCGATCAGAACCCGTGCAAAAAGGAATTCGGATGGAAGCTTTTCGATCGTAGGAAACAAGGTGTTTATAACAGGCGGCGATCACGACCTGACCGAGAACATTGTTCACCTGGTTCTTGCCAGAATAGAGGGGGCGCCAGGGGGGACAAAAGGAATAAGCATTTTTATTGTTCCCAAAAAAACCCTGGAAAACGGTTGTCTTGTAGATAACGACGTTACTACTGTCGCAGTAGAAAAGAAGTTGGGCCTGCATGGATCCGCGACCTGCGCTCTAAATTTCGGGGAACAGGACCAGTGTAAAGGTTATCTTATAGGCGAAGAGAATATGGGAATGCCAATCATGTTTCACATGATGAATGAAGCACGTTTGGGTGTGGCGCTTCACGGACTTTCCCAAGCAAGCGCCGCTTACATGCATTCGGTTCGTTATACCCAGGAACGAATTCAGGGATCCGATTTCTTGCGTATTAGAGATCCAGATGCCCCCCGAGTCCCCATAATCGAGCATCCTGACGTCCGCCGTATGCTCATGTGGATGAAAAGCGCTACTGAAGGCATGCGATCCTTGATTTATTTCGTTGGTTATTGTGAGGACCTTGCTACTACAGCTTCTGACAAAACTGAGGCGTCAAAACATCAGGGAATGGTAGATCTTTTGATCCCAGTGTGTAAGGCATGGAGTTCGGATATGAGTTTCAGGGTAACTGAAATGGCCATCCAGATTCATGGTGGATACGGTTACTGCCAAGAATACCCAATTGAGCAATTTTTAAGGGACGTCAAGATCACCTCGATCTACGAGGGCACTAATGGCATACAGGCCTTGGACCTTGTAGGCCGCAAACTGTCATCAAACCAGGGGGCTTTGTTCAAAACCTTCATGGAAATGACTGAGGCTGATTTGGCACGATTCCGAAAAAATCCGCGACTTGTTAGAGCCGTGGCCAACCTGACGCAAGCAAGGTCGAAACTCTTTGAAACAACACTTCATTTGGCCCAGAAAGGGATGTCGGGGGAATTAGCTATACCGGTTTTATACGCTACTCCGTATCAGGAGCTTTTTGGAGACGTGAGCGTTGGCCATCTGCTATTGTGGCAAGCGGACATAGCCGATCGCAAGCTTCAGGAAATATTTGATAAGGCCAACGCTCACACGCCTGAAAGTCAACTTGAAATCCTGAACCAGAACTACGACGCAGCTTTCTATAAAGGTAAAATCGTCGCAGCCGAGTTCTTTTGCAACTTCACTCTGTCGCTCGCTCCTGGCAAAGCTCAAGCCATCACAAATGGAGACATTTCACTAGTGGAAATGCCTAACAGGTGTTTTGCGAAAACATAAACTACCGGTCCTGAACTGCAAGTGTCATTATTGCGACACTAGGTAGACCTCCAGCGAACATTAATCCAACGTAAAAAACGAGAACTCTGGCAGATTTTAGTGTCATAATAGCTACTTATCTAAAACATCGGGTTTGGCGCATTCTTTGCTTGATTAAACTTGGGCCTTTTGAAAGAGGAGGAAAAAATGCCTGTTTTTGAAACCACTCAAAAGATGTACGAAGTCTTGGGGAATCTGTTCAAACATTTGGCTAACCACCCTGACTCCGGTCCAAAATTTAGGGAAGCCGGCATTGATATTCATTTCAGCATTACCGACCCGGAAGGTGACATCTGGCTTACACGGGCAGGCGACGTAATCTGCGGAAAGCTGGATCTCAAAGCAACGGTGGAGATGTCCCTCAGCGGTGATAGCTGCCATCAATTTTGGATGAAGGAACTGTCTCTCCCAATAGCCCTTGCAAAAGGTAAAATTAAGGCAAAAGGACCTATGGGGAAAATCCTCAAGCTCTTGCCCATCCTCAAGCCGGCTTATGAAGCCTACCCTGATATTGCCCGAAACCACGGAATTGGCGTCTCATAAAGTCCAGGAGGAAAGCCATGAGCAAGGAACGAAGCGTGAAACAGTTTGAAGAGGACCGTAAGGAAGCATGCAAGATAGCGGCGCGACTTCTCCTGGCTTCAGGAACAACGTCGCCTAGAGTTGGAGGTGTCGGGGAATGCACCATCCACATCATTGAAGACGAATGCGACATTGAGGATATTTGTCAGCAGTTGGAAGGCATGTCTGACGAGGATAAGGCATGGGGGTTTTTTAAAAGAGACGCCGCCATGTTAAGAGACGCAGACGCTTTGTTGATAGTTACTTCACTGAGGAGCCTGACGGATCCTTCGGATATAAATTGTAACATGTGCGGCAAGCTCACGTGTGAATATATGCGTGAATCTGAACGCTTGCTCAAAGGACCGGGAATAGCTTTTCCTGGCCCTTTATGCACGTTCAGGGCTAATAACGTCGCTTATGCTATCGACGGCATCGTCTCCCAAGCCAGAAACCTTGGGATCGACTACGGCGTCTATTGGTCTGCCGGGGCGGCCGCCATGAGAATGGGACTTGTTCCACGGGACACAGGGTTCGCACTGGCAGTGGCCATATCGATCACCGAGAAGTCACCGTTCCGGGATATTCCTATCAGATACGCGGAAATGAATGAGCGTACCATGAATGATCGTATAATCAAGCGACTTTGGCCTCAATTCCGATCGATCTACAGCTAGTCAGTTTTAGTGGAGGGTAAAACATGGAAAGACGGAAGATGGATGATCTTCTGCTCGGTGGGTTGGACAGGGCGGTAGAATTGATGACTGTAGCGGCGCATAACAGTTTCAGATTTGGCGGAAAAAACACTTTGACAATAGTTACCGCGGGCACGGATGATCTTCAGGAAATAGGTGAGTACTGTCTCTCGTTGGGGGACATGTCTCCATTGGGGGCCAGAGACGGAAGGCACGTCATGGAACTCATTAAAGAACCCACAGCTTTGTTGATCCTGGGCGACAAACGAAAATCTGTCTTTAATTACAATTGTGGGGCCTGTGGGTATAGAAGTTGCGCAGAAATGAACGCCGCCGAAGAAGTAGAGTCTCTAACCTCCAACGGTCCTAGCTGTCAGTTCAGGAATATAAACCTTCACATAGCGGCCAACGCCGCAGCGATGATAGCCTGGCGTCTAGGGTTGTATTGCCGCGTGTTCAGCACTTTGGCCTTCGCCGCAAAGGCCATGCAAATTATTGAAGATGTGGACATCGCTGTAAGTGTTTGCGTGAGTGTGGCCAAGCAGGACCCATTTTTTGACAGACACAAGTACTGGACCAAAGAGTATTGGGATGAAATTTTTAATAAGGAATTCCCCACTTTCAATCGCGGCTTCATAGGGGCTATTGAAGAATAAATCGGGTGATTGCGGGAGGAGGGCATGGGATCTAAAGCGCATCTCAATCAAGCTATAGCTTCGCATCTTGTGGAAATTAAGGCCGACGAAACGCCAGACCAGGAGATATTTGTTTTTGAGCATGGCGCATTTGGCGACGACATTCTAACATATAAACATCTTTATGAAAATTCAAATAGGGTCGCTCGTCTTTTGTTAGATCATGGTGTTGGTAAAGGCGATGTTTTCGCAGTGTTCATGAGGAACTACCCAGAATTCGCCTACTGTATACTCGCAGGTGGATTTACCGGGGCCATCATGGTCCCAGTTGACCCTAGGTTGCGAGGAGACAGGCTGAAGTTTATTCTTGCGAACAGTAACACAAAAGCCGTTATAGCGTCAGGTGAATGCCTTGAACAATTGACGGAAGTACTTGGGGATCTTCCCAACGTTAAATTCGTTACTATTGCATATCAGCGAGAACAACAGATTCCCGTGTCCCCTAACTTTCCCTCTCTAAATGAAACACTGGAATCCGCTTCCTGGCGACCCGTCGAACAACAGATAATGGATGTTCGACATCCCATGCAGATCATTTACACCTCCGGGACTACCGGGACCCCAAAGGGAGTCATGATACGCAACAATCGACTCGGGGTATTTAACATCATGACGAAACTTTGCTGGAAGTACTCAAAAACGGACTGCTTATATACCGGGCTTTCTCTGACTCACGGCAACGCCCAGGCTGTAACATTCTTTCCTGCGCTAAACATGGGCATAAAAGCGGTTTTTAGCCCCAGATTCACTAAAAGTCGGATCTGGAATATTTGCAGAAAATATGGATGCACAACTTTTTCACTTTTGGGTGGGATGATGGCCGGAATCCATAATGAGCCGGAGAAAAATGATGACAGTGACAATCCTGTGAAGATTGTGCTCAGCGCCGGGACTCCGGGATCTATATGGGAAGCCTTTGAGAAGCGATTTGGGGTCAAAATTCTTGAATGGTATGGCGCTGTGGAAGGAGGCTTTGCGTTCAAACCTCCTGGCCAAGGGCCGATCGGATCTTTTGGTAAACCTATTCCGGGAATTATGGAATTTAAAGTAGTGGATGAAAATGATAATGAAGTTCCTCCGAGGAAAACAGGTGAGTTAATCTCCCGAATGGTTCGAGGTGAAACAAAGGTGGACTATCTGGATCTACCTCAGGCGTCCGCGGAAAAAACCAGAGGTGGTTGGCTACGATCAGGTGACATGGTCCATAAAGATGAAAAGGGCTGGTATTTTTTCGATTATCGTAAGGGTTCTGAACTTAGGCGGGCGGGTGAATTTATTCAACCAGAACACATAGAGGCGGTCCTTGGAAAACATCCTGATGTAAGTGAGGCTTGCGTATACGGTGTCCCCGCCATATCAGGAGCCCCCGGTGAGAGTGATCTAATAGCCGCTTTGGCGCCAGTGGAAGGAGCGCAGATAAACCCCCAATCTATTTATGACCTGTGCAAAAAGGAATTGGACCCAAACCATATCCCATCGTATCTCCAAATTGTGAACGAAATTCCGAAGAGTATCTCGGAAAAAGCCCTGGATAGAGTTCTAAGAGACAAGTTTTTTTCTGACGCCGAAGATGTCTATTCCTATGATAGTTACAGGCAGTAAGTCCAAAGAGGTGAAAAATGTCCTACCTTGAGCTTAATATAGATCTTACCGACGAGCAAAACGCAATCAAGATTCAGGCCCACAAGTTCGCCGCCGAAATCCTCAGACCCGCTGGTCTGGAGCTGGATAAAATTTCCGATCCTGAAGACGTTATCAAAAGTACTGTTTACTGGAGCGCCATGAAAAAGGCGTATGAATTGGGGTACCACAATACTCTCATGCCTGACAGTTATGGTGGCCTGGGGCTGGATCCTCTGGACATTCACCTGGTTTTTGAAGAACTGGGTTGGGGTAGCGCTGACCTGGCGCTGTCCATAGGAGTAGCGTGTTTCCCGGCATTCTTCGCTTCAATGCTACCCAACGACATTCTGGAACAGAATATCATTTACCCGTACTGTCAGAATACGGACGCTACTTTCGTGGGCTGTTGGGCCATTACTGAGCCAAATCACGGAACAGACCAGCTTTGTCCGAAGACTGAGGTATTCCACGATCCTTCAATCAAGGGTCAGCTTCGAGCCCGTCTCGATGGAGATCAGTGGGTCATAAATGGGCAGAAATCAGCGTGGGTGTCAAATGGGCCTGTCGCAACCCATGCCCTGGCGTATTTAAGCCTCGATCCTGCAATGGGTTTGGCCGGTGGAGGAATCTGTATTATACCCCTGAATGCTTCAGGCGTCAGCAAAGGCCGCGCTCTCAACAAAATGGGGCAAAGGGCCTTGCCTCAGGGGGAGATCTACTTCGACGACGTCAGAGTTCCCCATGATTATATGTTGGTAGATCAGGAAAGCTATGAAACAATGGTTGATTTGACCCTTGCCACAGCTAACGCGGCAATGGGCGCCGTGTTCACAGGAGCCGCCAGAGCGGCGTACGAGGAAGCGTTGAAATATTCCAAAGAAAGGATTCAAGGAGGCAAAGCTCTCTTCGAGCATCAGATCATCAAACACAAGCTTTTTAACATGTTCATGAAAATCGAAGCAGCGAGAGCCTTGTCCCGCGCCGCGATGATTTACAACTATAACAATACTCCTCCTTCGATCCAGTATTCGATAGCGTCTAAAGTATTTTGCACTAACACTGCGTTTGAAGTTTCAAATGAAGCGCTGCAAATGTTTGGGGGCTATGGGCTTAGCAAGGAGTACACAATCGAAAAGATATTTCGCGACACTCGGGCCGCCCTTATTGAAGACGGAGTCAATGACAGCCTCATGCTGATCGGCGCTCATTCCCTTTGAATCGGAAAAATAATTGCAACGCTGAATTGAAAACTCCTGTTGATTTGTAGTTCCAACTGTGGAGGCTTGTATGCGTGACGTGTATGTGATCGGAATTGGCATGATCAGATTTGGCAAATATCCTGATGAGACCGTTAGGACGATGGCTGAAAAGGTCGTGAAACTTGCGCTGGAAGACTCACAACTCGACAAGAAAGACCTACAGGCCGCTTTTTTCTCCAACACCTTTTGGGGAATGTTTACTCAACAACACTCGATTCGGGGCCAGGTCGTTCTCAGGGGAATGGGTATAGACAAGATTCCGGTGACCAACGTTGAGAATGCATGCGCAGGCGCTGCGACGGCCCTTCACCTTGCATATGTCGGCATAAAGGCCGAAATGTTTGACTGCGCCCTTGCGCTTGGGTCGGAGAAGATTACCTGTCCAGACAAAATTCGATCCATGCAGGCTTACGCCTCGTGCATGGATATGGAGAATTTCCAATCTCATATACAGATGATCATGGAAGTGGGTAAGAGTTTTAATGTTGAAATTCCCGAAGATCAATCAGCTCCAGGCCAAGGGCGAAGTATATTTATGGACGCCTACGCCATGGGCGCTCGCTGGCACATGGACAGATTTGGCACCACACAGAAGCATTTGGCCGTAATCGCATCCAAGAATCACACACATGGATCGTTGAATCCCTTGTCACAATATCAGAATCCCATGACAGTAGATGAGGTAATGAATGACAAAGCAGTCGCATATCCTCTCACTAGGGCCATGTGCGCTCCTATTGGTGATGGAGCCAGCGCGGCGATAGTTTGCTCCGAGTCTTACTTAAAGAAACTGGATCAC